>JAEUIX010000050.1 GCA_016794945.1 Phycisphaerae bacterium | reverse complement strand
GAACAGTTGGAACACGGCGGCGATGATCATGATCCTGGCCCCGACGGCGAGGATGACGTCGTCGCGCTCGGCGGGCATGTCGCCGGGGATGAACAGGGCGACGAGTTCGTGCCTGAAGACGACAAAGACCAGCGCGCACAGACCCATGTAGGCCATGGCGACGCCGACGCCGATGCGGGCGCGAGCGCGGGCCAGATCGGGCCGGCCGGCGCCCAGGCACCTGCCGACGATGGCGGTGCAGGCGAAGGACATGCCGACGGCGGGCATGAACGAAAGGTGCATGTAGCGCAGGGCGATCCAGCCGGCGGAGTTCTGCTCGGGGCCGAACTGGCCCTGCAGGCGCGTCATGAAGTAGGCCCAGCAGATCAGCTCGTTCCCGAACATCATGGCGGGGGGCCAGCCGATGCGCAGGATGTCGCGCAGGTGGGCCAGGCTGGGTCGCCAGGCGGCGCGGGTGGCGAAGCGGGCGTTCCATCCGGGGCCCAGGAACACGCACAGCGGGATGAGGAACTCGACGGCCGTCCCGATGAGCGTGGCGTAGGCAGCGCCCTGAACTCCCAGCGCGGGCGCGCCGAAGTTGCCGTAGATGAGCACCCAGTTGCCGCCAAGGTTGACGAGGTTGCCCGCCACCGTGGCGATGAAGACGATGAGCGGCCGGTGCATGCCGTAGAAGTACTGGCTCAGGCCGCGTGCGGCGAGCGTGAAAACGCCGCCGAACAGCAGGATCTGGGCGTAGGCGGTTTCGAGCTCGACGAGGCGCGGCTCGTGCCCCATGGACTGGAAGATCGCCGGCAGCACCAGCGCAAACGGCACCAGCGCTCCGAGCCAGGCCAGCAGCGAGAGCCAGAGGCCCGTCCAGGCGTAGGCCGAACCGCGCTCCGGCCTGCCCGCGCCCAGGTTCTGCGCCACGTAGGTGTTCACGACGCCGAGCATGCCGATCACGATCGACGTCGGGGCGAAGGACCAGACGCTCCCGTTGCCCTGGGCCGCCAGGTGCACCGGATCGGCCGGCGTGATGCGCGTGACCATCAGGCCGTCGACGAACTGCATGAGCGTGAACGAGACCATCGACGCCACCGTGGGTGCGGCGAGCTTGATCATCTCCCAGAGCGCGTTCTCGTGCTCCAGGTCCGGCGTGGCGGGTCGGTCGGTCATGAGGCCGGCGATGGTAGGTGCGGGCAACGTTTCAAACGACTATCGAAGTGCGCTTCGAACCGGCCCGACGACGTTGGATTCCCGCGTCCGCGTGCCGCTCCGGCGACCGATGGCCGAGAGAGGTGGCGAATCGCCGGAGAGTGAAGATCGCGCCCGCTCAACCGGCGCGGGAGTCGCACGCGAGCCGCGCGGCCAGGCGGATGGCCTCGACCATGCTCGTCGGGTCGGCGGCCCCGGACCCGGCGATGTCGTACGCCGTGCCGTGAGCGGGACTGGTGCGCACGACCGAGCGGCCGCGCCAGGACAACCCCGCGGTCATGTTGACCGTGCGGCGCCGGTCGAGCAGCTTCACGGGGATGAGCCCCTGGTCGTGGTACATCGCGATGACCACATCGTGGCGGCCCTCAACGGCCCGAAGGAAGACCACGTCGCCGGGCCACGGGCCCGTGACGTCCAGACCGCGGGCCCTGGCTTCTTCGATCGCGGGGGCGATGCGCTGCTGATCTTCCGGGCCGAAGAGCCCGTGCTCGCCGGCGTGCGGGTTGAGGCCGGCGACAGCGATGCGAGGGCGCACGACGCCCAGCCCGACGCACGCCCGGTGCGCCAGCTCGATGCACGCGGCAACGCGTTCGCGTGTGATCAGCCCGGGCACGCGCGCCAGCGGAACGTGGATCGTCGCCAGCAGGACCCGCAGGGTCGGCCCGACGAACAGCATGCCGCTGTCGGGTGATTCGAACTCGCGGGCCAGCAGCTCGGTGTGCCCGGGCAGGTCGATGCCCGCGGCGTGCCACGCTTCCTTGCTGACCGGCGCGGTCACCATCGCGTCGGCGGCGCCCGGGGTTCCGCGCGGTCGTTTGCAGGCATCGATCGCCCGCATGACGGCCTCGAACGATGCGCGCCCGCCGTCGGCGGTCGGGCCCGACGCGACGCCGACACCGGGATCGGGCATGCCGAACACGAGGAACTCGCCCAGCGCCGCCACAGCGGGGTCGGCCAGGGCCTTGGCGGTGATCTCCGGACCGATCCCGGCGGGATCTCCGGCTGCGATCGCGATGGCCGGTCTGGCCGAGGATGCGGGCACGTCGCATCGTACGGGGCGAACGCCGACTCGCGCGGACGCGGTCAGCCGCCGGACGTCCGGCGCGGCCCGATGGCGTCAGCCGTACCTGATCCACTCCAGGCACAGGCCGCGGGCGGGCGCGGTGGGGCCCGCCTGCGCTCGGTCGCGGCTGAGCAGCGCGCGGCGGAGATCGTCGGCTGAGCGCTGGCCAAGGCCGACCTGCATGAGCGAACCGGCGATGATGCGGACCATGTTCCACAGGAACCCGTTGCCGCTGACCCGGACGGTCACGAGCCGGGCCGGCTCATCGCCGGGGACGTCGTCTGCCGGCGCCGGAGACTCCTCGACCCGGCACTCGTGGATGGTGCGGACGGTGGACTGGCGGCCGTGGCCGGCGGCGGCGAAAGCGGAGAAGTCGTGCTCGCCAACGAGCGCACCGGCGGCGGCGTTCATCTCGCCGGCGTCGAGCCCCCGCGGATGCCAGAGGTGGTGCACACGCCGGCGGGACCAGAGCGGCCGGGCCCGTGACACCCAGAACGTGTAGGCGTAGCCCTTGCTTCGGGCGCCGGCGACCGGGTCGAAATCGTCCGGGGCCAGCGCGGCTGCTCGGACGACGACGTCCTCGGGCAATCGGCTGTTGATGGCGGCGGCGAGGCGATCGGCGCCGCGCTCCGGCGGCCAGCCCGAGCCGGGCGGCGAGGGAAGGACCTCCGGGTCAACACCGGGCCCGCAGGTGAACGCCGCGACCTGGCCCAGCGCGTGCACGCCCGAGTCTGTGCGGCTGGCGCCGATGAGCTCGACGTCCTGCCGGACCACGTCGCGGACCGCTCGCTCCACGACGCCCTGGACGGTGCGGAGGCAGACTCGCCCCGGGCGGGCGGAGTCGATGCGAGGCGTGTCGGCGCCGTAAGCGCGCGCGGGCGCCGCGGCGTCTTCGGGGGGCTCCTGCTTCTGCCAGCCGCAGAAGTCCGTGCCGTCGTAGGCGAGCGTGAGGCGGTAGCGTGGCACGGGGGATTGTTGGAGCTTCCGTGGCACGGGGGGAGCCCGAACCCCGGGCGCGTGCGCACGCCGCCCAAGTCTGGTCCAGAGCGGACCGCGATCCGGCGGCTTGATTGCTGCGGTGGAACGTCCGCGCGACCGGGCGGCTTGGCGCGACGGTCGATCCGCGGAGCCTTCGAAGGCCTCCGCGGCACCGCGCTACTTGCTCTTGCTGTCGCCGCGGGCGAAGATGGAAGCGACGTAGTTGAGCACGTCGGTGGCGGACGTTTCGTTGTAGCCGAACTGCTTGATCATGCGCTGCTTGACGACGTCGATCTTGGCCTGGGTCTCGTCGTCGACGACGGACGAGACGAGGTTCTTGAGCTTGATGGTGTCGCGCTGATCCTCGAAGAGCTTGAGCTCCAGCGCGCGGTAGAGCCGGGCGTTGGTGTTGTACTCGAACTTGCGTCCGTCGAGGGCCAGGGCGCCGATGTAGTTCATGATCTCCTGGCGGAAGTCGTCCTTGCGGCTGTCGGGGATGTCGATCTTCTCCTCGATGGCCCGCATGAGCCGCTCGTCGGGCTCCTCGTCCTTGCCGGTGTACTTGTTCTTGACCTTCTCCTTCTGGGTGTAGGCGCGGACGTTCTCGATGTAGTTGCCGCAGAGGCGGCGGATGGCGTCCTCGTCGGCCGAGATGGCCCGCTGCACCTCGCCCTTGATGATGTCCTCGTACTCCTCCTTCACGACCGAGAGCAGTTCCTTGAACCGCTTGCGGGTCTCGTCGTCGCTGAGCAGCGAGTGGTGGCTGAGGCCCTCCTCGAGCTCGTTGAGGACCATGAAGGGGTTCACGCAGCGGTCCTCCAGCGCCTGACGGGAGACCATGGCGTTGGAGATCTTGTCCTGCACGTAGCGCGGGCTGATGCCGTCCATCCCCTCGCGCGGGGCCTCTTCCTTCAGTTCCTTGATGGACTCCTCGGTGAAGCCGGGGATGGCCTTGCCGTTGTAGAGCTTCATCTTCTGGACGAGGGTGAGGCCCGCTTTCTTGGGCTCCTCGAGGCGCGACAGCACGGCCCACATGGCCGCGACCTCGAGCGTGTGCGGGGCGACGTGGATGTTGCGCACGCGCTGGGGACCGAAGTCCTTCTGGTAGATCTTGATCTCGTCGTCGAGGCGGATGTTGTACGGAACGTCGATCTTGATGGTGCGGTCGCGGAAGGCCTCCATCATCTCGTTGGACTGCAGTCGCTTGTACTCGGGCTCGTTGGTGTGGCCGAGGATGACCTCGTCGATGTGGGTCTGGGCGAACTTCTTGGGCTT
>JAEUIX010000238.1 GCA_016794945.1 Phycisphaerae bacterium | reverse complement strand
CAACGCCGTCGACGGGGTCTCGTTCACCGTGCGCCGCGGGCAAACGCTCGCGGTGGTCGGCGAGTCGGGCAGCGGCAAGAGCGTGACGGCGCTGAGCCTCCTGCGTCTGCTGCCCGAACCTCCCGCCAGGATCATCTCCGGTCGGGCCCTTCTGGCCGCCGAAGGACCAGAGCCCGAGTGCGACCTGCTGGCGTTGTCGGCGCGCCGGATGCGTGCCGTGCGGGGCCGCCGCATCGCCATGATCTTCCAGGAGCCGATGAGCTCGCTCAACCCCGTCTACAGCGTGGGGGATCAGATCGTCGAGGCGGTGCGCCTGCACCAGCCGGTGGGCCGCGCCAAGGCCCGCGCCGCCGCCGCCGCCGCGCTCGCGGACGTGGGCATCGACGACGCCGAGCGGCGGTTGGACGACTTCCCGCACCAGTTCTCCGGCGGCATGCGCCAGCGGGTGATGATCGCGATGGCCTTGGCGTGCCGGCCCTCGCTGCTGCTGGCCGACGAGCCGACCACGGCGCTGGACGTGACGGTGCAGGCGCAGATCCTCGACCTCATCGGTTCGCTGCAGCGGTCGCGCGGGCTGGGTGTGGTGCTGATCACGCACGCGCTGGGCCTGGTGGCGCGGTACGCCCACGTCGCCTGCGTGATGTACGCGGGGCGGGTGGTGGAATGCGCCGCGGTCCCATCGCTGCTTCGGCGTCCGTTGCACCCGTACACGCGCGGGCTCATGGCCTGCACCCCCGCGCTGCACCGGGCCGCCGAGCGACTGGTCACCGTTCGCGACGTGGTGGCCGATCCATCGGCGTTTCGGCGGGTCGCCGGGCGCGACGGCTGGACCGCCTGGTGGCCCGACCACCGGCCGCCCGCCGCGGCCCTGGCCCGCCCGGGGCCCGGCGGTTCGAGCGTGCTGCACGAGGTCGAGCCCGGTCGCTGGGTGGCGCTCTGGCGCACGGCGGAACTCGACGCGATGCAGGCCACCGCGCCCGATCCGTCGGCGGTGGACGCGACCGGCGCGGGCGCGGCGCGATAGGCTTCGCCGTGCGCGTGCTCGTGCTGCCAGACCGGTCGTTTCTCAGGCGGGAGCGAAAGCTGCTGACCCGCCTGGAGGTGGGCCTGGCCGACGAGGGCGTGCGGGTCCTCCACGCGGTGCCGCACGGGTGGACCGAGGATGGCGAATCGCTGGGCGTGTACTCCACGCCCATCGGTTTCAGCGACAGCGGGCTTCCGTGGACCGAAGGCCTGAGGGCGGGAGTGCTCATCCGATCCATCCTGGGCGTCGCGCCGCCGGGGCCCGACGAGCGCGTCTTTGACCTGGTCCACGCCTTCGGCGAGCAGGGGTGGCCGCTCGCGGCCGAATTGGCCGCGAGAACCGGCACGGTGCTCGTCCTCGAAGCGTGGCGCCCCGCGTGCGGGCGGGCCCTGGTCCGGGCGATGGGCCGCATGAAATCCAGCGGCGGCAGCGAGCGGACCGTGGTCATCGCGGCCGATGACCGGTTGGTGCAGCCGCTGGCACGACTGGCGCCGGGTGCGACGATCGTCCCCGCGCCGTGGGGCGTGCACCTGCCCGAGTCGGTCAACCCGGCCCCGCGCGCCGGACAGACCCGCACGGCCGTGCTCCTGGCCTCGGGGGCGCAGCCGTCGGCGGTTCATGCCGCCCTGGCCGGCCTGGCAGCGCTGGCGGCCCCGGGCCCGCAACCGGCCATCGACCTCATGGTCTTCGTGGACGCGGAGTGTGCCCTCCGCTGCGGATTGTGGAAGGTCGCCCGCACTCTGGAGATGCAGCACCGGCTCAGCATCATCGCCGAACTCGAAGGAAAGCGCGAGCTGGTGCTCCAGGCCGATGCGCTGGTGTTGCCCGAGACCCTCGGCGAGCAGCGAACGCTCGTGCTCGACGCCATGGCCCACGGCATGCCCGTGATCGCCGCGCCGGACCCGGTCGTCTCGGCGATCGTGCCCGCGACGACCTGCGCCACGGTCGCGCGGCCCACGGCCGATGCCTGGGCCTCGGTTCTCCGCCCCGTGCTCGGCCACCAGCCCGAAGCTCCCTTCGCCGCTTCCGCCAGGCAGTGGATCGGCGCGAATCGTCTGGCCAGCGCACAGGTGGCGGCCGTGCTGAAGGTGTACCAGTCCTGGGGGCGGCGATTCACTTCCCGAAACGGGCTCGGCGCCGGGGCGGCCTCGTGAGCCGGCTGCCCTTCGATCCCGCCAAGATGGCCGCGGCCAAGCCGAGTGGTCCGACGGCCGGTGCGGTCCCCGCGCCGCTGCGCGTCGGCCAGTTGGCGGCGATGGTGGAAGGTGCGCTGCGCGCGCTGCCGACGCCGGTTCGGCTCATCGGCGAGGTGAGCAACTTCACCCATCGGGGTCACTGGTACTTCGCGGTCAAGGACTCCGACGCCGTGATCTCCTGCGTCATGTTCGCCAACCGGGCCAAGGCCGCCGGCTTCGTGCCCGCCGACGGTCGGGAGGTCATTGTCACCGGGCGTGTCGAGTTCTACAAGCCGCAGGGTCGCGTGTCGTTCTACGTCGAGGGGATCGAACCGGTCGGTCTGGGCGCCCTGCAACTGGCGTTCCAGAAGCTCGTCGCGGAGGTCCGTGGACTTGGGTGGATGGATCCGGGCCGCAAGCGACCCCTGCCGTCGTTTCCGCGGCGCATCGCGGTGATCACCAGCCGAACGGGGGCGGCGCTGCAGGACGTGCTGGCCACGATGCGGGCGCGTTGCCCCGCCGTCGACGTTGCCTTCATCGACGTTCTGGTGCAGGGGCCGGACGCGGCTCCTTCGGTCGCCCGCGCCCTGCGCTGGGTCGGCTCGCGGCACCGTGCGCTGGGTATCGACGCGGTGATCGTCACCCGGGGCGGCGGCTCCATCGAAGATCTCTGGGCGTTCAACGAGAGAACCGTCGCCGAGGCGATCGTCCAGTGCCCGGTCCCGGTCGCGGCGGCCATCGGCCATGAAACCGACACCACCATCGCGGAACTCGTAGCCGACGAGCGATGCGCGACCCCCACACAGGCAGCCATGCGGCTCACGCCCGATCGGGCCGCGCTCCGCGAGCAGCTTGAACTGCTCGTCGCCCGCATGCGGCAGTCGCTGAACCGTTCGGCCCGAGCGGCGGGGGAGTCTCTGCGGTCCAACACACGCCACCTGACCTCGGCCGTGCACGCTCGATCCCAGGCCGCGGCCCGGCGGCTGGAACAGGCCGTGGCGCGATTGGAACGATCCCGCCCGTCCGCCGTCTACGCCCAGCGTTCCGCCGGCTTGCGGGCGTTGGCCGACCGGCTGCGCGAGGCCGCGGCCCGGCGGATTGAAGCCGCGGACCCGCGGCCCATCGCCCTCGCGTTGCGGGATGCGTGGCAGGCACAGGCAGCACGCCACCTGGACGTGCTGGACGGACTTCAGCGACAGTTGAGCCTGGTCGGTCCGCAAGCGGTCCTGGCCCGCGGCTATTCGGTGACGTTTGACGAGCGCGGGCGGGTCGTCCGCCGGCCCTCCGACGCACCCCCGGGGCAGCCGATTACCACCCGCCTGGCCGATGGAACGCTCGAGTCCGTCGTTCGGAGGGTCTCGAGCGATCCCCTGGCGCCCGCGACGGCCCTTCCCGCGCCTCCGACGCGGCCGAGGGCGGCACGACGGCGGCATCGCCCGTCCGATGACGGCCCCGGTCTGTTCGCGTGAGACCGCCAAGTCGGCTACATTGGTCTCGTGGCACGGAAGACCCCCGCGAACCAGCCCGTGGACCCCGAGATGTCCTACGAGGACGCTCAAGCGGAGCTCGAGGCCATCATCGCCAACATCGAATCGGGGGAAATCGGTCTCGAGGCGTCGATCGCGGCGTACGAGCGGGGCGTGGCTCTGGCCAAGCACTGCCGGGAGATCCACCAGCGCGTGGAGCAGAAGTTCACGGATCTGACCGGGCAGATGCAGGCGGCCATGGGGGAGGCCGAAGGCCTCAAGGGTTCCAAGCGGAGCGGCTGATCGGCGGCATCGGTTTCAGGGGGCCGGGCGGGCGAGCCGATCCAGAGAGGCTCCCATGGCGTGGATTGCCATTCAATCGGTGCCGGGCTGGATCGACGCCTCCTACGAGACGGTGCTGCTGCTGGCACGCTGGACCCCGGTCCTGTTCGTGTTCGCCTTGGGCGCGTGCGTGGGGTCGTTGATCAACGTCATCGCGTACCGGGTTCCATTGGGGTTGGACATCGTCTCACCCCCGAGCCGCTGCCCCTCCTGCGAGACCCGGCTCACCTGGCGGGAGAACATCCCGATCCTCGGTTGGCTGATCTGGCGAGGTCGGTGTCGATACTGCAAGTCGCGGATCAGTCCCGAGTACCCCCTGGTCGAACTGGCGGTCGCGCTGCTGTTCGCCGGGCTCTATGTCCTGTGGTACGTGGTCCCTGATCCGGTCGCCTACGCCCCGGACCGAGGGGTCTGGTTTGGGATCGACTGGTCTGCGATCAAGCCGGAATGGGCCCAAAGCGGCGCCGGGCTCACATGGCCGGCGTTTGTCGTGTGCGTCGCCTTGGTCGGATCATTGGCCGCGATGACCCTCGTGGACGCCAAGACGTTCACGATCCCGCTCTTCCTGCCGTGGTTCGCCACGATCGTGGCTTTGGTCGCTCACCCGCTTCACGCCCTGTGGATCCAGAAGTCCACGGGGCACCTGCCTCGGGTGGCGCGGGGGTGGCTATGGACCATCCCGACCCCCGCTCCCAAGGCACCGAGCGACGCCTGGTGGTGGATCGGGGCCTGTGGGGGGGCCGTGATCGGCTTGGGCGTGTCCCTGGTGCTCGTCCGGACTGGCCTGATTCGACGGTCCTTCGCCGACTACGAGGAATGGGAGCAGCGGCACGTTGAAGCTCAGAGGTCCCAGGGGTCTGACTCGGGTTCGACAGGTCGGAACGATGCCGAGGGCGGCACCGACAACCCGACCGAGATGTGGGTCGCGTACCCCCACGCCCGCCGGGAAATGGTCAAGGAACTGGCATTCTTGGGTCCACCGGCCCTGCTCGGAATCGCCGGGGGTTGGCTGGCGCACCGCCTGACGGAAACCCCGGGGCCGATGGTCGACCCCGAGACGGGCGTCGCCCAGATCACATCCGGGCCCTTGCCGGACCTGTGGCTGCTGGTGCTCGCGGGGGTGGTGCTCGGCTACCTCGCGGGCGGGGCGCTGGTCTGGGGTGTCCGGATCTTCGGTTCCCTGGCCTTCGGCAAGGAAGCGATGGGGTTGGGCGACGTCCATCTGATGGCGGCGGTGGGGGCGTGCCTGGGGTGGATCGACGCGACGCTGGCGTTCTTCGCCGCCGCGTTCGTGGGGTTGTTCTGGGCGGTGGTGGTTGGCCCGCTGTCGGGCGGGAAGGTACCCCGGGCGTTGCCATACGGGCCCTACCTGGCGATCGCCACCTTCCTGGTGATGGTGACCAAGCCGCTGATCGAGCGGTTGATTACTCTGCTGGCGCACGCCGAAGTGCCGATCAACATTCCTTGAACGCGTGCCTCGGGCGTGCGCGATTTGACACCCCCGGCGGATCGGCTAGAAATGCACCCTTCGCACGGGAGTTCGTGCGAACGGCATGGAACCAGATCGCGGTCGGCGCGGCCGCGGCCAGAAACCAGAACACGGAGGTCGGTATGGCGTCGATGTGGAAGCGTTGGACGATGCTGACGGGCTTGGCGG
>JAEUIX010000181.1 GCA_016794945.1 Phycisphaerae bacterium | reverse complement strand
CGGCCAACTGGTCCAGCGTGTCCACCTCCAGCATCACGAACCGCAGCCCCTCTCTGCCTGCCTCGTCGCGGGCGCGGGCCGCTGCGTGTGTGACGGTCTCGGCAAACGCCCCGGGCCCGCCTGAGGTGGGGATGCGCACGGCGGCCAGGTGGTTGTCCTTGATCAGCACGGCGTCGAACAGGCCCAGGCGGTGGCTCAGACCGCCGCCGCAGCGCACCGCGTACTTCTCCAGCGTCCGCAGACCGGGGGTGGTCTTGCGCGTGTCGTACACCCGAGCCTTGGAGCCCCCAGCCGCGGCGGCTTGAACGAACCGCGCAGTCCGGCTGGCGACCCCGCTGAGTCGGCCCAGCAGGTTCAGAATCGGCCGCTCAACACCGAGGATGGCGCGGAGGTTGCCAGTGAGCGTGCCGACCACGGCGCCGGCTTCAACCGGCCGGCCGTCGGCGACGGTCGGGACGAAGTCCACATCGGCGCGGTACAGGTGCAGAACCTCGTCCACGCACGCCAACCCCGCCACGACACCCGCGTTCCTGAAAACGATCGACGCTTTTCCGCGAAGGTGATTGGGAACGAACGCGCGGCTGGTGACGTCCCCCTGCTCCCACCGCTCGCCGAGGTCCTCGTCGCGGGCCAGTTCGAGCAGGCGTGTGACCAGGCCCGAGGCTCGCAGCGTGCGGTACAGGTCGGGCAGCGGCAGCGTGTTGAGGTCGATCATGGCCGGCGGCGTCGCTCCGGGGCAGTGTACGGCGCGGGACAACCGCCCGCCCGGCCCGCTATGCTCCGATCATGAGCCTTCTTCAGGGAAGAACCGGATTGATCGTCGGGATCGCCAACGAGCGGTCGTACGCCTGGTTCATCGCGCAGGAGTTCCTGCGCAACGGCGCCCGGTGCATCTTCACGCACCTGCCCGGCGACAAGAACGAGCACCGCACGCGCCGATCCGTCGAGGCGCTGGGCGTCGCCGATCCCGTGCTGGTGCCGATGGACGCCGCGAAGGACGCGGACCTCGACGCGGCGTTTGGCCGCTACGCGGAGCTGCACGACCGGATGGACTTTCTGGTGCACTCGATCGCGTTTGCCGATCGCCAGTGGCTGGCCCCCGGCAAGTTCACCGACACCCCGCGAGAGGCCTACACGCAGGCGGTGGACATCTCGGCGTACACGCTGCTGGCGATGGCCCGCAGAGCGCGGCCGATCATGGCGCGTTCCGGCGGCGGCTCGATCATGTGCATGTCGTACTACGGCGGCGAAAAGGTCGTACCGGGGTACAACGTCATGGGCGTCGCCAAGGCGGCGCTGGAGTGCACGGCGCGTTACCTGGCGTGGGAACTCGGCCCGGAGAAGATCCGCGTCAACACCATCTCCGGCGGTTACCTGCGCACCCTGGCCTCATCGGCCGTCGGCGGGGCCGACGCGATCACCGAGCACGTCGCGAAGAACAGCCCCCTTCGCCGGAACGTCGAGGGTGGCGATGTGGGCAAGACGGCGGTCTACCTGGCCAGCGATCTTTCCAGCGGCGTCACCGGCGAGACGGTGTACGTCGACTGCGGGATCAACACCCTGGGACTGTAGTTCCGGCCGGCAGGACCGGTAATCGCGGGGCCTTCCGGCGAACGGGTTCGGGTGCGCCCCGACCATTGCAGGCCCGGCCGTCGACCGGTCGATACGCGCTGCATGAGCACGATCGGCACCAGCGTGGCCCAGGCCATCGCAGGGTCGGATCCGGCCAAGGCCGCTTCCTCCAAGGAGCCGGCACGCCGGGCCAAGGACGCCGAACGCCGCGACCTCAAGCGGGGCGACGTCGTTGAGATCGTCGTGCCATCACCGGACGCGGTGGAAGCCGGTCGGAGCGCCGACACCTCGACCGACAAGCGGCGCCAGCCCGACCCGCGCGGGGCCAGGCCGCCTGCCAAGTCGCCGAAGAAGCCGGACCGGCCGAGCCTCGACGTTCAGGGCTGAACGTCGAGGGCAGGATCAGTCCTTGACGCCGAAGAACCGCTTGACGCCGTGCACGGTCACGGCCCGGCCCATCGCAGCGATGGACTCGGTCAGCGGGATCTTCTTCGGGCAGACCTTGACGCAGTTCTGGGCGTTGCCGCAGTCGGACACGCCGCCGGCGCCCGAGAGCGCGTCGAGCCGCTGCGACGCCAGTTCCTTGCCGGTTTCGTGCAGGTTGAAGAGCCTCGCCTGGCTGATGGCGTGAGCGCCGATGAACGACGTGTCCCACGCGGCCGGGTCCGGCTCCGGCGTGAACTGCGGACAGGCCTCCAGGCAGCAGCCGCACGACATGCACGTGCTGAGCGTGTAGCGGACTTCCTGCTTCTCGGGGCTTTCGCGCGGGCCGGAGCCCTGGTTGTACGTCCCGTCGATGGGCACCCAGGCCTTGACGCGGCGCAGGTTGTGGAACAGGCGCGAGCGGTCGACCATCAGGTCGCGCATGACGGGGAACTTGGTCATCGGCTCGAGCGTGATGGTGTCGCCTTCGGCGGGGGCGAGATCATCGATCAGCGCCGAGCACGACTGGCGCACCTTGCCGTTGATCACCATCGTGCACGCGCCGCACACCTCCTCCAGGCAGCCGCTGTCCCACACCGGCGGCGTGGTGCGCTGGCCGCCGTCGGTGGTGGGGTGGGCCGCGATCCACTGCAGCACGGAGATGATGTTCGCGCCGGGCTCGACCGGGACTTTGAACGACTCGAACCGCGCGGGCTTGCCCGGACCGTCGCACCGCTTGATGCGCACGGTGATGCTGCGGGCGGCGGCGCGGGGCTTGCTGGCGGTGGGTGTGCCGTTGTTCATGGGCGGGGCCGTTTCCTCGTTGCGCGTGCTCTCGGCGTGCTCGCCGTGTCCGTCGGGATCGCTTCGGTTCAGGTCAGCGCGGGCTGGCGGGCCGGCGCGGCGGGCTTGGCGGTCGATTCAACCTTGCCGTAGTTGCGGACCCGGGGCTTGACCAGCACGGTATCGACCTCCTGGTAGCTCAGGTGGTGCGTGCCGCTGGCCGGGTCGAACCTGCTGACGCTCGTCCTGAGGAACTCCGCATCGTTGCGGTCCGGGAAATCCTCGCGGTAGTGGCTCCCGCGGCTTTCCTTGCGGGCCAGCCCGGTCAGCAGGATGCTCTCGGCCAGCAGCAGCATGTCGCCCGTCGCCCGGGCGAACGCCAGCGACTGGTTCGTCCACATCGCCGAATCGTCGAGCCGCAGGCGAGCGTACCGGCCCTTGAGCGCGGCGATCTTCGTCAGCGCCTGCTGGAGACGAGCGGCGGTCTTGACCACGGTGCTCGCGGCCGTCATCTCCTCGCCCATCTCCTTGGCGATGAGGTAGGCGTTGTCGTTGGGGTCGGACCCGCCGCCCTCGGGCCCCTGGACGAGCCGCGCCTGGCGCGCGGATTCGGCGGCGACCGCCGCGTCGAGCAGCGCTTGGGGCGTGGCGCCCGTCGGTGCGTTGTCGCGAACGAAGTTGGCGACCGACTGGCCGCAGAACAGACCGTCGAAGATGCACGAGAGCAGGGCGTTGGCCCCCAGGCGGTTCGCCCCGTGGTAGGCGAAATTGACCTCGCCGAACGCGTACAGGCCGCCGACGTTCGTCATCATTTGCCCGGGATTGCCGGGCTCCAGGCCGCGGTGGTCGGGCTTGGGCACGTGGCGGGTCCACAGGCCGCCCATGGAATAGTGGACGGCGGGGAAGATCTTCATCGGGACCTTGTGGGGGTCATCGCCGACGAACTTGGAGTAGATCTCGAGGATGCCGTCGAGCTTGTGCAGGGTGGCGGCCGGGAGGTGCGTCAGGTCGAGGTACACCTGGTTGCCGCCGCCGACGCCCATGCCGTCCATGCAGACCTTGAAGATCTCGCGCGTCGCGATGTCGCGGGGCACCAGGTTTCCGTACTTGGGGTACTTCTCTTCGAGGAAGTACCAACGCTCCGCGGCGGGGATGTCGTTGGGGTGGCGGCTGTCGCCCTGGCGTCGCGGCACCCAAACGCGCCCGCCCTCGCCGCGGGCCGACTCGGACATGAGGCGGCACTTGTCGGCGCCGGGGATGGCCGTAGGGTGCACCTGGATGAACTCGCCGTTGGCGTACCAGACGCCGTGCTGGTAGCAGCGGGCGGCGGCGGCGCCGGT
>JAEUIX010000172.1 GCA_016794945.1 Phycisphaerae bacterium | reverse complement strand
GGCTGAACCTCGCCGGCGTGCGGCCGACGGATCAGCGGGTGACGACCGCGCTGGCGCCCGCGGCGGAGGTGGCCGAGCCGCCATCGCCGACGCCGGCGCTGTCGGCCGCGCTGATGGCCGCGAGCGTCGCCCGTCGCGAACCGGGGGCGGAGGAGGAGCCGGAGCCGCGCCGGTACAGCGCGACGGTGGAACGGGTGCGTGCCTGGCTGCGCGGGGCGCGGGTGGTGCTGGTCGGCGGCGCGGTCTACGAGCACGCGCGCCAACGGCTGATCGATGCGTTCGAACTGGGCGAACTGGAGTGGGTGTCGATCCGGGAGCACGCGTCGTCGGCCCCGCTGGAGTCGGCCGTCGCGCGGCCGGACACTCGCCTGGTGCTGGCCCTGGTGAAGCTGGCCGGCCACCAGCACATCGACGACGCCCGGCGCTGGGCACGCCAGCACGGCAGGCCGCTGGTGATGGTGCCGGGGGGGTACAACCCCGAGCAGGTCGCGGCGGAGATCGCGGCCCAGGTCAGTGATCGGCTGGAGCCGGCACGCTGAGCCGGAGCGGCAACAATGTGTCATGACGCTCCAGGAACTCCAGGTCACGCTCCAGGCGGTCAGTTCGTTCGCGATCGCCGGCGGCCTTCTGTACTCGGCGGTGCAGTTCCGCAACTATCGCCGGGCCCAGCACGTGGCGAACTTCACCAAGCTCGTGGAGCTGCAGATGCACCTGCGCGAGATGCGGGTGAAGGAGCCCATCCTGGCCCAGGTGTACCGGCACGACGTCGAGGGGGCGGCCAGCGAACGCGAGGTGCGTGAGTACTTCTTCAACCTCATGCAGGTGTCCGTGTTCGAGATCGTCTGGTACGCCCACCGGCACGGGCAGGTGCCCGACGATTACTTCACGAGCTGGTCCAGCCGTATGCGTGAGATCGCGGCGGAGCCTTCGTTCCGCAAGATGATGAACTCGCCGAGCATGAAGATCATGCACGACGATTTCCAGGTCTACATGCAGGAGATGGTCCGCGGCACGCCGGCGCGGGGCGAGCGATCGACCCCTTCGGCGTGAGCGGCTCGCCGCCGGTTACTTGCGCTCCCAGCGCACCTTGCCGGGGATGACCGACGCCAGGCGGTCGCCGGCGAGGTAGTCCCTCGCGCCGGCGTCGTCGCGGAGGTGCGCATCGAGCATGGCCAGCGTGGCGTCGAGGACCGCACGCTGGATCAGCTTGACGTCGGTCGTCGGTTTCTCGCCAAGGAGGCTGCTGGTGGCACGCCCGCCGTAGGACGAGTGCGTGGCGCCCTCGATGTACAGCAGATAGGCGGGCGGTCCGCCCTTGGCGGTGCCGCGGGAATGCACGAACGGGTGGGTCCGCGACTCGGGCGTTTCGTTGCCCATCTGGGGCGGGCTGGTGTCCAGCGAGCCGGAGACGGCGAGGATGGGCACGGCCAATCGGTCCCAGGACGAGGCGTCGAGCATGGGGCTGGCGGTCCCCTGGCCGGAAATGATCAGCCCGCAACGGAGCCGCTCGTCGGCGATGGATCGCAACTCGAGCGATCGCCTGCCTTCGATCATGAGTCCCCTGGCGCGGACACCCACGGCCAGTTGGGTCGTGAACGCCCCGGCGGAGTGGCCGGCCATGGCCAGACGCGAGCGGTCGATGCGGCCGGTGCCGTCGGCGTTGCGCAGACCGTCGATTCGGGACTCGATCGCTTCGATCGAGTCGAGGATGAACTTCACGTCGGCGACGCGGTCGTTGAGATCCACCTGCCCGCGCAGGTCGCGCCGGCCCTGCTCGGTCGTGATGGCGGGCGTGTCCTTGCCGTCGCGCCGGCGCTGGAGGATCGAGTCGGAGTGAGTCGGCAGAACGACGACGTACCCGTGGGAGGCCCAGGCCCGCGTCAGTTCGGGGAACGCCGCCTTGCTGCCCCCGGCGCCGTGCGAGAAGATCACCATGGGGAACGGTCCCGCGGGCGACCCGGCTTTGGCCCTCGGGAAGCGGACGAGCACTTCCAGGTCCTTCGACCGGCGGTCGTCGCGGAGCGTCAGCGTTTCGACCGTGCCCACGTCAAAGCCCCCTGCCTCGGGTTTGTAGTTCGGCGACGGCGCGGGGGAGGGCGCCGGGCCGGGCGGCTGAGCCGTGGCCGAGCAGAGGAACGACCCGGGTGCCAGCAGACAGGCAAGCAGGGCGGTCGGCAACGAACGACGCGTCATGGCAGGGTCTCCTCACGGGGATCGTCCTTGCTTCAACGCGGCCCGGCGCCGTCGATTGCACCGTTGGGCAAGGGAAGTCGGCGTGCCAGGTCCAGGTAGCGGTGGAACTGATCCAGGAACTCGGCCAGGCTGTCCCCGCCGAATTTCTCCCGGAGGGCCCGGGCCACCTCGAAGGCCACGACATTCTCGATGACGACCGACGCCGCCGGCGCTGCGCACACGTCGGACCGCTCGTAGGCGCTCGGAGCCGGCTGGCGCGTGTCGAGATTGACGCTGGGCATGCCGCGCAGAAGGGTGCTGATGGGCTTCATGGCGGCGGTCAGGACGATGGGCGCGCCGTTGGACATGCCGGCATCGAGGCCGCCTGCGTTGTTCGTCGCGCGGGTGAACCCCAGGTCGCTGGCGGAGCGCCGGGCCGGGTCGAAGGCGATGGGGTCGTGCACCTCGTGGCCGGGTCGGTCGGCGGAGGCCCGGCCCAGGCCGATCTCGACGCTCTTGATGGCCTGGACGCCCATGACGGCGCCGGCGATCCTGGCGTCGAGCCGATCGGTCCAGTGCATGACGCCGCCGATGCCCGGCGGAACGCCGAAGACGTGGCATTCGATCAGCCCGCCGACGGTGGTCTTATCGACCTTGGCGCGGTGGATGGCATCCTGCTGACGTGCGGTGGCCAGCGGGTCGGGGCAAGCGGTGTCGCTGGCGTTGCGGGCGTCGCGCACGGCTGCCCAGGCATCGACGGTTACCGCGGTGTCGCAGGCGATGCCCGCGATGGAGCGGACGAAGGCCATGGCGTCGATACCGACCTGTCGCAGCAGGCTTCGCGCCGCGGCGCCGGCGGCCACTCGCGCGGCGGTCTCACGGGCGCTGGCGCGTTCGAGGATGTTGCGGCAGTCGGTGGTGAGGTGCTTGATGCTGCCGGCCAGGTCGGCGTGCCCGGGGCGGGGCGTGCTGACCGGCGGTGTTCGGGCCGGATCGTCCAGGCGGCTGTCCCGATTGCGCACCAGCAGCGTCAGAGGAGAGCCGGTTGTTCGGCCGCGCCGAAGCCCGGAGAGCACCTCGGCCTGGTCCTTCTCGATCGCCTGGCGGCCGCTGCGGCCGTAGCCGGCCTGGCGCCGGGCCAGTTCGGCGTTGACGAATTCGAGGTCGAGGGGAAGATCGGACGGCAGACCCGAGACGACCGCGATCATGGCCGGGCCGTGCGATTCTCCGGCCGTGATGTAGTCCAGGCGGGCCATGTCCGCAGGGTATCCGCCGGTCGGGACGCGACCCGGGTCGACCCGCGCTCTACGCTCAGGATCATGGTGCATCTGCTGGGGTTTGCGGGCGGGTTGGTTGTCCTTCTGGTCGGCGGGAGGCTGCTGGTGACCGCGTCGGTGGACGCGGCGAGGCGCTTGGGGGTTTCTCCACTCGTCGTCGGGTTGACGCTGGTGGCATGGGGCACGTCGGCGCCGGAACTGGCGCTGAACCTGATCTCGGCGTTCAAGGGCCGGGGCGATCTGGCCGTGGGCAACGTGGTGGGGGCCAACATCTGCAACATCGCGCTGGTGCTGGGAGTCTGCTCGCTGGTGCGGCCGCTGGCGGTGCAGGAGCGGTTGATCCGGGTGGAGGTCTGGCTCAATGCGGCGATGCTGGGCTTCATGACCCTGCTGGGCCTGTCGGGCGGATTCGAGCGGTTCGAGGCGGCGCTGATGCTCGGCGCATTCGGCACGTACAGCGTCTGGACGATCCTGTCGGCGCTGCGGGAGACCGAG
>JAEUIX010000141.1 GCA_016794945.1 Phycisphaerae bacterium | reverse complement strand
CACCGTCTGTCCCTACCCGACGCTCTTGCGATCTTCGGCGGCGCCGGCGGGGGACTCGGCCGCGGCCTTCTGGGCGCGGGCGGTCTTGCCGTCGGCGACGGCGAGGCAGAGCTCGCGGAGGATGACGTCGATGGCGCGCATCGAGTCGTCGTTGCCGGGGATGGCGATGTCGGCCAGGTCGGGGTCGCCGTCGGTGTCGATGAGGCAGACGGTGGGGATGCCGAGCTTCTTGGCCTCGCGGAGGGCGTTGACTTCCTTGTTGACGTCGATGACGACCAGGGCGCCCGGGAGCTTGTCCATGTGGCGGATGCCCTCGAGGTTGCGCTTGATCTTCTGCTGCTCGCGCCGGAGCTGGCTCTCCATCTTCTTGGAGTAGCTGGCGAAGCCGCCGCCGTTATCGATGGCGTCGAGCTCGTCGAGGCGCTTGAGGCGGGAGCGGATGGTGCGGAAGTTGGTCAGGGTGCCGCCGAGCCAGCGCTCGATGACGTAGTGCATCTTGACGTCGCCGACGCGCTGCTCGAGCACGCCGCGGGCCTGGCGCTTGGTGCCGACGAAGCAGACGTCCTTGCCCTCGGCGACGATGCGGGCGATGAACTTCTTGGCCAGGAGGAGACCCTTGATGGTCTCCTTGATGTCGATGATGTGGATGTCGTTGCGCTTGCCCCAGATGTACGGGGCCATCTTGGGGTTCCACCCGCTGGCCCGCTGGCCGAAGTGGATGCCCGCCTCGATGAGATCCTGCACCAGTTGATTCGCCATGGGTCTACCTGTCCGTTCAGCGCATCCGGCGACGGTCGAGATCGGTCACCGCTCAGGCACGGGGGGCGTGGCCGCCCGTCCGTGGGCCTGCGGCGACAGTCGCACAAGGGCGCTTCAAGAGGCCTTGTCGCGGAACTCGGCCCCCGAACCGGCCACCTTGGCCAGCGGGGACCCCCGGCCGCCGATCTCTCGGCCGGGTCGGCCAATAGTAGCGCCCTACGGCCAACCGGCCACTTGAGCGGGAGAAGTGCCGGAATCGCCGGCGAGGGGAGGGGACTCGCGAGCGGCGAATCGCGGATCGCCAGGGGAGGCGGGGGGCCGGGTGCTTTTGGAGTCCGTGGACTGGGGATCGGTTGTCCCCGGGAGAGGCCGCGATGGGTTGGCGGGGCTGGCGGAATCGTGAACGACCGCGGTCGAGGATTCGGAGGCCGAGGCCGGGACGGGTGGGTGCGAGGGTCGGTCGGTCGGCGAAGCGGCAAGCCCGGCGGTTGGATGGGATCGCACGGGCGGTGGGGGCTCGTCGGGGCCGCGGGGCGGATCGTCGGTGAGGGCTTCGGCGCGGAGCCGGCGCTCAAGGCGGACCAGGTCGGCGAACGCACGCCGAGCGCTTTCGAGCGCCTCGATGGTCGGGGGCTCGGGGAAGCGACCGTCCTGCGACTGATCGACGGCGCGGCGGAGGCAGGCCTCGAGCCACTGGCGCGCCAGGTCGAGCGTTGATGTCAGGGCGAGTGCGAGCGCGGCGGGATGGGATGCGTCGGTGACCATGCGGCCATCATGCGGCGGCGGCCGGCGGATTCAAGGGCCGACGCGCGCATGACCGCGAAACAGCGCACAAACGCGGCCGATGCGGTGGAGAAGTCGCGAGTCGCGAGACGCGAGTCGCGAGGCGCGAGTGAAGACGGCCCGCGGATGAACGCGGATGGGCAACGGGATGCGGATCGCAACGATGGCGTACCGATCGAGCCGATTGCGGGCGGGGCGAGCGCGGGCGCCTGGCGCGGCGGGGATCAGGTGGGGTTGTCGGACCAGAGATCGGCCGGCAACTCGCCCATCACCCGAAGGCAGCGGCGGACGAACTGCAGCGTGTTGGGCCCGTCGAGCGGGGCGCGACAGCACATGACGGCCCAGCCGCCGCCGAGGACCCAGCCCTCGCCGACCGGGGCGCGCCGGAGCGCCTCGCGGAAGCTGGGCGTGCCGAGTCGGCGGGCGAAGGGCGCATCGCCGTCGATGCGCCACGCCTTATCGAAAGCCTCGTCACCCAGGGAGATGTCCTGGCCGGCGATGCGCTTGAGTTGCCAGTGCTCGAAGCGGCCGACGCGCGTGAAGCGGATCATGGGCCACCACGGCGGGGCGCGCCAGGCCAGCACGGTGTGCGTGTGCGTCTGCGTGGACTTGCCGCTGCCGGTGGTGTACTCGTGCTCGAACATCACCGCCGCGCCGCCCTGGCGCGTGGCGGCCCATCGGATGCCGCCCGCGCCCGTCTGCAGGCCGAGCCAGGCTTCCAGGTGTGCCACGGGCGCGAAAGCGGCGGACCGGGCGGCATCTTCAAGATCCCAGGCCATGGTCCAGCCCTCGGCGGCGAGTTGAGCCGCGGCGGCGCTCCAGCGGCGGCGCTCCAGCGAGTGGGTGATGACCAGGCCCAGGGCGATCGAGGCGACGACGCCGCCGGCGATGAGGCCGAAGATGAGCCAAGGAGAGCCCTGGCGATTGGGGCCGTAGATGGCAAACAGCAGGCCGATGCTGCCGGCGATGCCGCCGAGAACGATGACGAGCCAGAGCAGGATGAACCGGCTGGCGGCGCGGTAGGTGGGCCAGGCTGGATCGCCGGCGAGACCGGGCGCGGAAGGACGGTGCATGGCGGCAGAGTACCGAGTACCGAGTACCGAGTACCGAGTACCGAGTACCGAGTACCGAGTGCTGAGTGCTGAGTGCTGGGTGCTGAGTGCAAGGCAGGGAAAGGCCGGGAAGTTGCGAGGTGTGAGGAACGAGGGGAAGCGAAGGGACACGGAAGGTCACGATCGGTCGCGGAGAGTCAAGGACGGGCGCGGGTAAAAGCGTGGCCCCCGGGGGAGGGCGGGGCGGGCATTGGGGTCGCCGGCGGTGAAGCGCATCGTGCAATGGGCCGGAGGGGTGGGGCGTTGGTCTTCGGGCCGGCGCGGCGAGCGGCCGGCGCGAACAATCGGCGAGAGTGGAACTGGCATCGGGGGCGGGCCTGGAGCGGATCATGCGAACGAACGGAACTGTGCGGGTGCTGGCGGCGGCGGGCCTGGTGTGGGCGGCGGGGGCCGCGGCGTGGGCCGAGCCGGAGCCGAAGCCGGCGGCCAAGCCGGACCCCATGTCTGGGCCGAAGGTCGAGCCGGGCGCGGGCGACGCGGCCAAGGCCCCGACGACGCTGGTGAAGCGTGACTTCGACGGGAAGCTGGAGCGGCTGGACCGGCGGCCCGAAGCCGCAGCGCTGGACCTGCTGGGCCTGACGGCCGAGGAGCGTTCGGGGGCGGACAAGCTGCTGGCCGAGCGGGCGGCGAAGGTGAGCGTGCTGCTGGCGGATCACTACGCGTTGTTCCTGTCGCTGCAGGGGGCGCGCCAGGGCGGGGCCGGGGCGGAGGAACTGCGGCCGAAGATGCGGGAGTTCCGCGAGGCGGCGGGCGGGCTGATCGACCCGCCGCTGGCGCAGCAGGTGGCGGCGACGCTGCCGGAGGGCAAACGGGCGGAGTTCAGCCGGCTGGTGGGCGAGTACATCCGGGCGATGAGCGAGGAGGAAGCGGCGTCGCGCCGCGGCGGCGAGCCGGCGATGGAGGGCGACCGGCCGGCGGGGCGGCGGCCGGAGCGAGCGGGTGCGGCGCCGATGCGGATGGAACTGAACCTGCTGCTGCGCGAGACGGCGCGGACGCTCAACGCGATGGTGACGGAGCGTCGCGAGCGGATGGACGAGGTGCTCAAGGCTGTGGAAGCGACGGACGAGCAGGCGGAGAAGATCCGGCGGCTGGCGCGGGAGAACGCCGCGGAAGGGGGCGGGATGAAGCAGACCGAGGCGCAGCGCGCGGAGCTGGCGCGGAAGATCCTGGAGGTGCTGACGCCGGAACAGCGGCGGAAGTGGGTGGAGGCGACGCGGGGGAGGTAGGTCACCCTCTCACGCGACTCATCCCCTTCCCGCCCCCGCGGTCGCGGTTGCACCGGCGATCAGCGTGTCGGCGGTGGCGCGGGCCAGGTGAGCGGCGCGGGCGCCCATGAGGCCGTTGCCGCCGGAGACGATGGCCCCTTGCAGGAGCATCATGAGTTGCGCGGCCAGGGCGTCGGGGTCGGCGGCGCCGGCGCGGGCGGCCAGGTCGCGCATGATCTTGAGCAGCGATGCGCCGTGGCGCGTGGCCGCGATGTGGATGGGGTCGCGGGGGTCGGGGAACTCGGCGGCGGCCTTGAGGAAGAGGCAGCCCTTGAAGTCGGGGCGTTCGAACCACTCGGCGAGGAGGTCGAAGAAGCCGAGGAGTCGGGGGCGCGGCGCCTGGCCGTGGCGGCGTTCGAGCGCGTTGATCCACTCGGCGGTTTCCTGGAGGTCGCGTTCGTGGAGGACGGCGATGATGAGCGCGTCCTTGCTCTCGAAGTGGTTGTAGAAGGTGGTCTTGGTGACGCCGACTTCATCGAGAATGCGGTCGAGGCCAACGGCGTGGAAGCCGTGGTCGTAGAAGAGGCGCATGGCGGTGGAGATGATGCGTTCGCGGGAGGACTCGGTCATGGGGGTGCTCCCGGTGCGGCGCTGGGGGAAACCCTGGGGCGGCCCGCGTGGGGTGAGCGGGGCAGGGGGTTGACGTCAAGTCAACCGGGGGGTGGACGTGAAGTCAACTGTTCGCGGGGCGGGGGGCATGGAATGGTTCGCCCTGTTGATTCGGGCGAGCGGGCGAGGCCCGCGCGTCGGTCGCCGCGGGGCACGGCTACGTAGGCCGGGCCGGAGTGGCGCAGAGCAGGAGCTGAACGTGGAAGCCAAGAGCGGGTGTCCGGTGCTCGCGATGCTGGGGGAACTGACGGGTCCGGCGGGGTGGCCGGCGTGGGCGCGGGTGGGTGTGATGGCATACGGGCTGGCGGCGTACGGGGCGTTCTTCGGGACGATCCTGTACGCGATCGGGTTCGTGGGGAACTGGGTGGTGCCCAAGAGCATCGACAGCGGCGGGGCGGCGGAGCCGGTGTCGGCGATGCTGGTGAACGCGGGGCTGCTGAGCGTGTTCGTGGTGCAGCACACGGTGATGGCGCGCCGTTGGTTCAAGGCGTGGGTGACGCGGTGGCTGCCGGCGGCGATGGAGCGGAGCACGTTCGTGCTGCTGGCGTCGGCGTCGCTCGCGCTGGTGTTCTGGCAGTGGCGGCCGATGCCGGGCGTGGTGTGGGAGGTGGAGAGCGCGGCGGCGCGGGCGGTGTTGAACGCGGTGTCGCTGGCGGGGTGGGCGACGGTGCTGCTGTCGTCGTTCATGGTGAGCCACTGGGACCTGTTCGGGCTGAGGCAGGTTTGGTTCGCGTGGAAGGGGCGGGCGTATGCGCCGGTGGGCTTCCGGCTGCGTGGGCTGTACCGGTTGGTGCGGCACCCGCTGATGATGGGATTCCTGGTGGCGTTCTGGAGCGCGCCGACGATGACGCTGGGGCACCTGTTCTTCGCGGTGATGGTCAGCGGGTACATCGCCTTCGGCGTGTGGATGGAGGAGCGCGACCTGGTGCGCGAGCACGGCGATGCGTACCTGGAATACCGCAGGAAGGTGCGGGCGGTGATCCCGCTGCCGCGGCGGGCGGTGGCGGGGTAGAGAGGTCGCGAGACGAGCGTGAAGGCAGGCCGCGGATGAAGACGGATGAAGGCGGATGCTTGTCGCGGGCGGCGCGTGGCCGCGGATGAGCGGAAAGGAGTCGTCAACGTGATGAAGCGAGCGATGGCGGGGCGATTGGGGGCGGCGGCGGTGGTGTTCTTCGCTGTGAAGGGGCTGGTGTGGGTGGCGCTGGCGATCGGAGGTATGGCGATGGCGGTGTAGGAGCGCTGAGTGCGGAGAGAAGTCGCGGGGCGCGAGGCGCGGGTGAAAACAGGCCGCGGATCAGCGCGGATGAACGCGGAGGCGGGTGCGGCCTTGGTGGTGGAGGAAGCGGAGCAGTGAGCCCGCGCGTCAGCGGCGGCGGGACCAGCGGTTCATGGTGACGGCCGAGCGGGCGCGGTGGGTGCTGCTGGCGCCGCCGCTGGGTCGCGGGGCGTCGGCGGTTTCGTCGGCCCGGTGGGCCGAGGGTGCGTGGCCGGACGCGTGAGGGGCCTGGGCGTGGGCCGGTCGCTGGGGGCGGCGCTGATCGCCGTAGCCCGAGGGGCCGGAATGGCCGCGGTGGCCGCCGGATCGGGCGCGCTGCTGGCCGCGCGGGTGGCCGCGGGAGTGGCGCTGGTCGCGCGGGTGGTCGTCGGCGGTGGGCTTGACCTCGACGATGGGCTGGAGGAGCTTGGCGGGGGGCTGCACCACCGGCAGTTTGGCGCGGGTGAGGCGTTCGATCTGCCGGAGCAGGCCGACCTCATCGTCGCCGCAGAAGCTGATGGCGATGCCGCTGGCGCCGGCGCGGCCGGTGCGGCCGATGCGGTGGACGTAGGCCTCGGGCTCCATGGGTAGGTCGTAGTTGAAGACGTGGGTGACGCCGTCGACATCGATGCCGCGGGCGGCGACGTCGGTGGCGACCAGGACGCGAGCGCGCCCGGCGCGGAAGGCGTCGAGGGCGCGGGTGCGCTGGTTCTGGGCCTTGTTGCCGTGGATGGCGGCGTTGGTGACGTTGTTGGCGTGGAGCTGTCGGGAGAGCTTGTCGGCGCCGTGCTTGGTCTTGGTGAAGACCAGGGCGCGCTCGACGGCGGGGTCGGCCAGGAGGGTGGTGAGCAGGGCGAGCTTGCGCTGGCGCGGGATGAAGTAGAGCGCCTGGGAGATCTTGGGCGCGGTGCTGGCGACGGGGGTGACGGCGACCTTGACGGGGTCGTGCAGGAGCGAGTCGGCCAGGTGCATGATCTCGCGCGGCATGGTGGCGGAGAAGAGCAGGGTCTGGCGGACGGGCGGGCGCACGAGCGCGGCGGCGATGCGGCGGATGGGCTGGATGAAGCCCATGTCGAGCATGCGGTCGGCCTCGTCGAGGACGAAGATGCGGACGTTGGAGAGGTCGGCGTGGCCCTGCTCCATGAGGTCGATGAGGCGGCCGGGCGTGGCGACGAGGATGTCGACGCCGCGCTGCAGGGCCTTGACCTGGTGGTGCTGGCTGACGCCGCCGAAGATGACGGCGTGAGAGAGGCCCGTGTGTCGGCCGTAGGTGGCGAAGGACTCGGCGATCTGGGTGGCGAGTTCGCGGGTGGGGCTGAGGACCAGGACGCGCGGGCCGGGGCGCGGGGCGTGTCGGGGCTGGTGGCCGCCGTGGGCGTGGGTGCGCCTGGGCGCGTGGGCGACCGGGGTGGGGTTGGGGCGGTCGTGGTGCTGGTCGGGCTGGGTGGGGCTGAGTTGATGGGTGAGGCGGTGGAGGATGGGCAGGGCGAAGGCGGCGGTCTTGCCGGTGCCGGTCTGGGCGCAGCCGAGCAGATCGCGGCCGGTGAGGATCGGGCCGATGGCCTGGGCCTGGATGGGCGTGGGGTTGGTGTACCCCTCTTCGGCGAGGGCTTTGAGGAGGTTGGACGTGAGACCGAGGGTGGCGAACGGCATGAAAACACTGACTCCTTCGGCGATGCACCGGCCGAAGGGCGCGGGGCGATCGATCCGATCCGTGGTTCGGGCGTTCTTGCGCCAACCTGGTTGGAACAAGCAAGGCCGATCCGGGCTCTGGCGCCGGCCGCGACGGTGCGGCGTGGACGCTGCCAGACGATTCCCAGAACGATCGGGCCCCGCTGGGCGGGGCCGAGAGAGACTGAGGCCGCTGGCTTGTGCGGGATGATAGGCGCGTCGGGCGGGCGAGAGGCGCCGAGGGCGGGGGAGCGTCCGCGCCTGGTTATTGGTTGGGGACGAGATCGGTGCGGCGGTTGACCTGCCAGGATGTTGGGAGCAGGTAGTTGCGGCCCTTGTAGACGAAGACCTGACCGCTGATGGTCATGGTGCTGGCGTCACCGGCGCGCTCGGCGACCTTCTCCATGGCGGCCATGGTGAGGCAGGGCAGGAGGATCATGGCCGGTTCGGCGCGGCTGCTGGTGCTGTTGTCGAAGGCGAAGACCCAGTGGCCGTCGTCGGCGCGGACCATGCGGCCGCGCCGGCCGGTGAGAAAGGCGCCCTCGCGCAGGAGGCGGCCGCCGATGCGCGGGGCGGGGACGGGCGCGGCGGGCTG
>JAEUIX010000006.1 GCA_016794945.1 Phycisphaerae bacterium | reverse complement strand
TGGGCCATGCCGATGGTGGCCGCCAGCAGCGCGGTGCCCGCGCCGGTCCAGGCGACGATCGGCAGCGCCCACGTGCTGCACTGGTACAGCGGCAGGAAGCGGGCGACTAGGTACACGCCGGCGGTCACCATGGTCGCCGCGTGGATCAGCGCGCTGACGGGCGTCGGGCCCTCCATCGCGTCGGGCAGCCAGACGTACAGCGGAAGCTGGGCGCTCTTGCCGAACGCCCCGACCGTGAACAGCACGGGGATCAGCTGGATCAGCAGCGGAATCTCACCGATCCGCCCCTCGCCCGCGAGCGTGATGTACGGCTTGGCGGCCTCGAAGATCTCCGCGTACCGCACCGAGCCGAACTGAACGAACGTGAGCATGATGCCCAGCGCCAGGCCCAGGTCGCCGATGCGGTTCATGATGAACGCCTTCTTGGCCGCCGCGACGGCCGAAGGCTTCTTGTAGAAGTACCCGATGAGCAGGTAGGAGCACAGGCCCACGCCCTCCCACCCCAGGTAGAGCAGGATCAGGTTGTCGCCCATCACCAGGCACGACATGCTGAAGACGAACAGGGCGAAGGCGAAATAGAAGCGGTTGTACCCCGCCCCCAGGTCGTGGGACATGTACTCGCTGGCGTACAGCGCGATCAGCGTCGCCAGCCCCGTGACGAAGAGCATCCACAGCATCGTCAGGCTGTCGAGGTACAGCCCGAAATCCGCCGCGAACGATTGCCCCGGCTTGTCGCCCCACGACAGGTGGATCCACTCGAGCACCCGGACGCCCTGCGCCAGGCCGGGCTGATTCACCACCGCCAGGTACGCGTGCACCGCGGCGGCGAACGCGCCGGCCAGGCAGCCCACCGTGATCCACGCCGGGAGCTTGCTCTTGACCCGGCCGGCGGCGCACAGCGCCACCAGCACCGCCGCCAGCAGCGGCAGACCCGGGATCAGCACCGCCGTCCACGGCGCCTCGACCACCTTGCCCAGCACCGGAGCCGCCGCACGCGCGGCGGCCTCGGCGGGCGGGCTGGCGGCGAGCGCCACGGACGCGAGATGGGAAAGCAGGTGGGTCACGGCATCAGCCCTTGAGCTCGCGCCACGCGGCGCCGTCCAGGGTTTCCTTCCTTCTGAACAGCAGCACGACCAGCGCCAAGGCCATCGCCGCCTCCGCGGCCGCGACCGTCAGCACGAAGATCACGAACGTCTGCCCGGTGTGGTTCATGTGGAACCGGCTGAAGGCGATGAGGGCGATGCCCGCGGCCTGGAACATCAGCTCGGTGCACAGGAACATGATGATGAGGTTGCGCCGGACCATAAAGCCGACCAGCCCCAGCACGAACATGACCGCCGACACCACCAGGTAGTGCGCCAGCGTCACCCCGCCCATGTCGGCGGGGATCGGCCCCTGGGCCAGCAGCGATGGAAGCGTGCCGGCGATCACCGGGTCACCCCCGCGACGTCGGGCTCGTCCAGCTTGGCGTGCCGTTGCGCCTGCGACTTGGCCGCTTCGTCCAGTTCCACTTTCTTCCGGGCCAGCACCACCGCCCCGAGCATCGCCATCAGCAGGATCACGCCGGCGATCTCGATCGCGCCGGGATGGCCGTCGATCAGGCTGAAGGCGACGCCCTCGGTGTTGCTCAAGCGCAGGTCCGCCGGCCATTGAGCCTGCGGGATCAGCCGCGTCGAGGCGCCCAGCCCCATCTTGTCAGCGACGTACAGCGAGCCGTTGCCGTCGCGCCGGGGGGTGATGCCCCAGCGGCGCTCCTTCTCGATGTAGATCACGCCCTCGTCGCCCTGGATCAGGCCGGCCGCGCGGAGGCTGTCGTTGACCTTCTGGGGCATGACCGCCAGGCGCGTGTCGCCGGGCATCAGCCGCGGGTCCGCCTTGATCGCACCAGAACCACCGACCAGCAGCGTGGTCAGCGCCGCCAGCACGATGAACCCGGCCCCCGCCGCCAGCACCGGCTCGCGCGCCACCCGGTCGTACTCATTCAGGGCTTCAACCTGGTCGGCCGTCGGCCCTTCGGTGGCCAGCATGATCACGAACAGGTACGTGATGAGGATCGCGCCGGCGTACACGATGATCAGCGCGAACGCCAGGAACTCGGCCGACAGAATCAGGTACAACCCGCACGCCGCGAGGATCGTGAGGATGAAGTAGAGCGCCGAGTAGATCGGGCGCGGGTGCGTGATCACCCGCAGCGAGGCCAGCAGCGCGATCAGCGAGAACACATAGAAATGGAAGTTCGGAACCTGATCGGGTGCGGCGAAGCCCAGCCCGAGCACCAGCGCCCCGAACGCCCCGGCGAGCATGATGGCGCCGAAGATGGCGGGCGTCAGCCGCTCACGCGGCAAGGCCACCAGCACGCCCAGCGCGCCGACCGCGCACGCGCCGTAGAGCAGAATCGGGCTGATCACGTGCTCCAAGGCGGGCCTTTCCTGTCAACGGGCGCGCTCCGGTTTCGACCGGCCCCGGGCCCGGACCCAGCAAGGGCGAGAGGATAGAGGCGGGACCCCCCGTGTTCAACAAACCCCGGCCGGCCGCACCGGCGGGATCGGCCTCCCCGTCCGCGCCCCGGCCGCCGGCCATGGTCCGGTACGATGGGTGCATGACGTCGGTGCCACGACCGGCCATCCTTGTGCTCCCGGCACCGTCGGCGATCCAGCGGGCGCTGCCCAACTGGCTCACGGCCAGCCGTGTCGTGCTCGCCGGAGTCTTCTTCGCGGTCCTGACGCTCTGGCGGTTCGAGGATTCAGCCGCCAGTTCGTTGAAGGTCGACTGGATGCTGCTGGGCGCGGCGGCGTTGTTCGGCATCGCCGTGGCGACCGACGCGCTGGACGGTTACCTGGCCCGCCGCTGGAAGGTCGAATCGACCTTCGGCCGGATCATGGACCCGTTCGCGGACAAGATTCTGGTGCTCGGGGCGCTGGTGTTCCTTGCCGGGCCCGATTTCTGGTGGCGATTCCCCGAAGGCCACCCCGCCCGCATCAGCGGGCACGGTCTGCAGGTCTCGGGCGTCTACCCGTGGATGGCCGTGCTGATGGTCGCACGCGAGCTTCTGATCACCAGCATCCGCGCCGTGCTGGAGGGGCAGGGCGTGAAGTTCTCCAGCGACTGGTGGGGCAAGGGCAAGATGATCCTCCAGTCGGCGGCGATCCCCGCCATCCTGGTGATCATCGCGCTGGCGCCGGTGCAGCCGAACCCCGGCGGTGAATTCTGGAAGGGCGACACGGGCCGCGTGATGATCGACCTGATCGTGTGGACCACGCTCGTGGTGACCGTGCTGTCGGGTGTTCCGTACGTGGTGCGCTGCTTCCACGAACTGGCCCGGAATCGGGGTCGGCAACGCGCATGACCGGGACCGGAGAACGCCTCATCGCGCTGCTGGCGGACCCCGCGGGACCCGGTCCCGGCTTGCCCAGAGACCCGCCCGGGAATGAAGAACTGCTCCGCCTGCTGCCGCAGGCCGAACTGCACGGCGTGCTGCCGGTTTTCCTGGCCAACCTGCGCGCCGCCTGGCCCGGCGTCGAGCCGGGCGCAGCGCTGCAATCGGCCAACCGTCGCCTGGTCGAACGCAGCGCGATGATCATGTTCCTGACCGCCGAGTCCCGGCGCGTGGTCCGCGCCCTCGACCGCGCCGGCGTTCCGGCCGTGATCCTCAAGGGTGCGGAATTCGCCGCCCGGCTGTACGCCGCGCCGGCCCAGCGCACCTTCGGTGACATGGACATCCTCGTCCCCGTTGCCGACGAAGCGCGCGCCGCCGAGGTGCTTTCCGCCGACGGCTACCGCGAGCGAATCGACGCCATGAAGTACGGGTCCGGCTACGGGCAGCGCGCCTTCGAGCACCCGACGGTCCCCGGCGCGGAAGTCGAGCTGCACACCAACCTGGTGAACTCCCCCACGCTCCGCCGGGGCGTCTCGGCCGAGTTCCGCGACGTCCCTCTGGAGCGGGGCCCCGGCGGCGGCGTGCGGCCCACCGCGGCGGGCCTGCTCCTGATCGCCTGCATCCACGGCGCGACCAGCCACGGCTTCGACAAGCTCCAGCACCTGTGCGACGTCGCGCTGGCGGCGCGCGGCGCGGCCGGGCCGGTCGACGCCTCCGAGCTTCTGGTCGCGATCGACCGCACAGGCGCGGGCATGTGCGTCGGCTGGGGCCTCGATCTGGCCGGTCGAACCCTTGGCTGCCACGCGTGCGAGCGGCTGCTTGCCCAGCTCGAAATCAGCTGGCCCCGGGCCGCGGCGCGCTGGTTGATGCCGCCGGACCTGGTCTCCCGGGCTCAAGGGCCCCGTCGCCGCGCCGGATCATGGCGGCGGCAAGCGCTGCGTCAACTCCTGAAGCGCCGCCGGTCACGGAGCTGAACCAGTAGATCTCGCGCAGGCGACCCCGGCCGAGCGATCCCGGCGGGTTCAGCGGCCGGCCGTCCAGGCTGACCCACGCGTGACCGTGAAGCCGCTCGCCCGGGCTCTCCGGTTCGTCCACGCCCAGGTGCAGCCGCAGGTCCCCGCCCCGCGGATCGAGGAATCGGAAGAGCACCAGCGACCGCACGTAGCACGTGTCGCGTGAGCGCAGACCCGGCACGCGCAGCCAGCGCCGCGTCAGGCGGTGCACCCTGGCCTCGTCGGCCGTGCGCCCGGGCTGGCGCGCCAGCCGCTCCAGGAACACCGGCAGCGCCGTGCGGGCCAGGCGCGCCGGCGCCCGGGCCACGAAGTGTCCCACCGCCGCCCACAGCGGCAGGCCCGAACCGGTCATCGCCGGCAACGGTGATGATCCGACCGGACGCGCCTCGGTCACGGCCGCCCCCCATCGCCGAAGTACGCCTGCGCGAACCCGATGCGCTGCGCCAGGTGCTTGACCAGCAGTCCACGCCGAACCAGTCCCTCGTCGCCGCGCGCCGACGCCGCGGCCCGCACCGCCAGGCCCAGCGTGCGCGCCCACGCGCCCAGTTCCTGCCGGCGCGACCAGGGCCAGACCTCCGAGTGCCGGCGCAGGAACTCGCCGTGGCCCCGCCCGTACGACAGCTGCTGCCGCCACAGCGCGGCCCAGGTCGCCCGGTGCCGGTGCATCACCACCGCCCGGGGCGCCAGCTCGATACCGCCCCCGAACGCGCGGACGAGCCGCCGGTGAAGCTCGCACGTCTCGTAGGAACGCATCGACGGGTCGAACCCGCCGACGGCCAGCAGATCCTCCCGTCGGTACGCCAGGTTGCACGACGGAGCCCAGGGCGACACGGCGTGCCGCACGTAATTCTCGGCGTCCAGCGCGCCGATCAGGTCCATGAACCGCGCGGCCGGCGTGGCCGATTCCAGCCCGACCGTGCGCCCCGCGACACCGAGCGTCCGCCGATCCGCGCGCTCGGCGCTGGACAGCAGCTCGGCCAGCCAGCGGCGCGACGGCACGCAGTCGGCGTCCGTGAACGCGATCCAGCGGCCCCGGGCCGCGCGGATCCCGGCGTTGCGGGCCGCGCCGCAGCCGCGGTTCAAGGGCAGGCGCACGACCGTCGCCCCGGCGGCCCGGGCGGCCCCGTCGGTGCCATCGCTCGAAGCGTCGGATGCCACGATGCACTCGCGCTGATCCGCCGGCACGCCCACCTGCTGCACGACCGCGCGGACCGCCTCGGCCACGGTGGCGACGGCGTTGTACGCCGGGATGACGACCGTCACGCGCATCACGTGCCCCGGGGCCCTTCGCCCGACGCCAGCCGGAGGAAGAACGCACCCCAGTAGTGCGCGTTCCACGCCCGGTAGTACCGCTCGAACTCCGCCCGCGCCGGGCTCAGCAGACCCAGCGCCCGACCCGCCGCCGCCACGGGCGCCGCGGCGAACAGGCACCCCACCCCGGCGCCCACCCACAGCGTCTGCCACAGCCGCCACGTCAGAAGATCCGGGTGCTTCAGGTGCAATTGCGCGTAGCCCGATCCGTACCACCGGGCCTGCCTCCAGAGCGCAGCGTCGTCGGATCGGTGCCGGTGGAACAGGCTCGCACCCTGCGACCAGGCGATCCCGACCCCGCGCCGACGCAGGCGGATGCACAGGTCGATGTCCTCGCCGCTGCCCATCCAGGGGTCCCACCCTCCCGCGTCGCGCAGGTCGTCGGCGCGGATCGCGAGGTTCATGCCCGTCGCGTACGGGTGCACCGGGTGATCGACGCTCACGCTCCGTGTGTACGCGCCCCGGGCCTCCACGAATCGCTCGGCCGCCGTCGAAGCCGGCCAGCCCACGATCGGGCCGGTGGCCACCGCGCGACCGGCGCGGTCCAGCGCGCTCACCAGCGCGCCCAGCCAGCGCCGGCTCGGCACGGTGTCGCTGTCGGTGTGCGCGATGACCCGCCCGCGCGCCGCGCCGATGCCCGCGTTCCTCGCGGCCGAGGGTCCGCGCTCGTGGGCGTGGATCACCGTGGCGCCCGCGGCGCGGGCGATCCCGACGGTGCCGTCGGAAGACCCGTTGTCCGCCACGATGATCTCCACCGGCCCGGGCACGCCGGCCTGGGCGCGCAGCGCCGCGAGCGTGTCGCCGATCGTGCGCTCGGCGTTGAGCGCGGGGATCACGACGCTCACCAGAGGCGCGTCGCTCACGCGGTCCCCCCCGCGAGCGTCGCGCCCAGCGCCCGGCTCAGCGCGTCGAGCGCCGACGAATCGTCGAACGCGTCGTCCCCGACCACCAGTTCGATGCCCTGGGCCACCGACGCGATCGCGCCGACGACGCCCACCAGCGGCCGGGCCGCCCCCGCCTCGCCGGGAATCGCCACCTGCCGCGCCGCCGTGTCGAACCTCCCCGCCTGGTCCAGCGGCGCCCACCGCAGGCCCGCCGTTCCCGGCTCGCGCCGGATGCGCACCACCAGCGCGATCATCGCGCGGCTGAGCAGCCGGCCGGGCCACACGGCCTCCAGATCCACGTGCCGCTTGTCGGTCCAGGGCGAGTAGGCCGGGAACCGGCGGATGTCGCCGGCCTCCGCCAGCCATCGCGACGCGGCCGGGTCCAGGTGCAGGCGACGGGCCAGCGACCGCGCCTCGACGCCCCCCGGCACGCGACGCGCCAGGAGCTTGTCGTCGCCCAGCGTGCGCCAGCCCCGGCGCAGCAGGCTGAACGTCAGCGTCGTCTTGCCCGAGCCCGACGGCGCGCAGATCACCGCGCAGCGGTCGGCCCCCGGCGCCACTAGCGTCGCGCCGTGCACCGGCGTCCACCCCGCCAGCGCCCACGCCCGCGACGACAGCAAGGTCAGCTGCTGCTCGGCTTCCTCGATCACCTCCGGACGCCGCGCCCACGCCGGCACCCACAGCAGGGCGGTGCGCGCCGACTCGTCGATCCGCAGAAGACTCCCCCGACGCCCGCGGCTCTCGATCGCCCCGCCGGCGGCGCGATCGACGCTCAGGTGCACCGTCGTGAGGAACCCGCCGACCGCCGTGCCGCCGACCGCCCCCCCGGGCTCGGCCTCCCCCACGCACAGCCGCCAGCAGCACGGCTCGCCCGGACCAGAAGTCCACGGCGCGTCGAACTGGTTGCAGTGACGCGACAGCGCCGCGGCCAGCGCCGGGTCAGGCCACTCGGCGTCGAGCCGGACCGGCCCCCACGCGTGCCGCGAAGCGGTCCTCCCGGCACGCCCGGACGCAACGCCTGTTGGACTCTCGGCGGCGGGCATGGTCACTCGGCCAGGGGGATGCCGGGATCGAACGCGCTGACCATGATCCGCTGCAGCGGCTCCTGGTGTCGCACCAGCGCGGGCAACACCCAACCGACGCCGCCGACGATCGCCGGTGCGTCGCCCGCCGACGCGGCGGATCCGTCGGCGACCTCCACGAGGTCGTCGGCGATCAGCTGCTGGATCACAGCTTCGATGGCCGGCGTATCAACCGCGCCGGCGCCCAGCAGCTCGCACGCACGCCGAACCTCGTCCGGCGTCGCGCCCCCTTCGAACCGCTGCACGATCGCCCACGCGCTGGCGTTGGCGGAATAGAAGTACTTGCTGCGCAGGTCCAGCAGCACCGCCCCGTCATGAAGCACGGTTGAAACGACCTCTGGCCGCAGGATCAGTCGATCGGAAGTCGGGTGCATGGTCATCCGGGAATCCCCTCGCATCTCCCACGTGCGCGGACGCGGGGGCATGCTACCACGCCGCAACCCCGGCGGCTGGGTACGCTCCCGCCATGCCGGCCTCGCTCTGGTCCATCACGACGTTCGGACTCGGCCTGCTGCGCCCGGCGCCCGGCACGTGGGGATCCCTCCCTCCGGCCGGGCTGGCCATGCTGCTGGTGCTGCTCGGCAGGGGCCCCGCCTCCGACGGGCTCCTCTGGTACGCCCTGCTGACGGCCACGGTCGCGCTGTTCAGCGCCGCCTGCCTGGCGTGTGGAAACGCCGCGGAACGGCATTTCCGCAGGAAGGACCCGAGCCAGGTCGTCGCCGACGAAACCGCCGGCATGGCCCTGGCCCTTCTGTGCCTCCCGCACGCCTGCTTCGCCTCGCCGCAGAGAGCGGCGATCTGGATCGGCGCCGCGTTCGTGCTCTTCCGGCTGGCGGACATCCTCAAGCCGCCCCCGGCTCGCCGCTTGCAAGCCCTGCACGCCGGCGCCGGCATCCTCATCGACGACCTGATCGCGGGCGTGTACGCGGGCGTGCCGTGCGCCGCGGCCGCGTGGTTGCTGCTGTAACCGCCAAGGGGGACCGACTCATGCCCTGCCTCGTCGGAGCCATCGCGTTCTTCTTCCCCAGGGTTGCGCTGTTCCTGGTGTTCCTGTTCAGCGACTACCTCGGACGCGCCTTCTCCACCAACTTCTGGCCCTTCATGGGCTTCCTGTTCATGCCCTGCACCACGCTCGCGTACGCCGGCGCCATGAACGAGAACCAGCGGAGCGTCAGCGGCCTGTGGCTGGTGGTCTTCATCCTGGCGATCCTCATCGACCTGGGTTTCTTCAGCGCCCAGAGCTACAGCGGCCGTCGCGGCCTTCGCGGGCGGTTCGTTCGGGTCGACGCGGGCGACGGGCCGGGCGCGGGCCGCAAGCGCGTCCGCAACGACGCCGAGTGAGCCGCCTCACACCTTGCGGTCCAGCAGCCGGTAGCCGATCGCCTCGCTCACGTGCTCGGACCCCACGCGCTCGCTGCCCGCCAGGTCCGCGATCGTGCGCGCCACCCGCCGGATCTTGTCGTACGCGCGGGCCGAGAGCCCCAGTTCGCCCATCGCCCGCCCGAGCATGTCGCGCGTCGCGTCGTCCATCGCGGCCACCTTGTCCAGCTGCTTCCCGCTCAGGCGCGCGTTGGGCACGCCGGGGCCCTGTCGCGCGATCTGCGCCGCCCGTGCCCGCTCGGCCTGGGACCGCATGTCCGCCGTGCTGGTGCCGCGGGGGGCCGCCGCCAGTTGCTTGAACGGGACCGCCGGCGCCTCGACGTGGATATCGATGCGGTCGATCAGCGGGCCGCTCAGGCGCGACAGGTAGCGCTCCATCTCCCGCCGCCCGAACTCGTCCTGCGCGAAGTCCCCCTTGGGCGTCGGGTTCATCGCCGCCACGAGCATGAAGTTCGCCGGGAACCGCACCGCCGAATGGGCCCGGGCGATCGTCACGACATGGTCCTCCAGCGGCTGCCGCAGCGTCTCGAGCACCATCCGCGGGAACTCCGGCAGTTCGTCCAGGAACATCACGCCCCGGTGCGCCAGGCTGATTTCGCCCGGCCGCGGGATCATCCCGCCGCCGATGATCGCCGGCGCGCTGGCCGTGTGGTGCGGCGTCCGCACCGGCCGCGTCGTGATCAGCCCGGCGCCGGCGGGCATCATGCCCGCGGCCGAGTAGATCCGCGTGATCTCCACCGCCTCCTCGGCCGTCAGCGCCGGCAGCACCCCGGGCAGCGCCTTGGCCATCATGCTCTTGCCCGTGCCCGCCGGGCCGAGCATCAGCAGGTTGTGCCCGCCCGCCGCCGCCACCACGATCGCCCGCTTGACCGCCTCCTGCCCCCGCACCTCGGCGAAGTCGATCTCCGCCGTCGCCGTCCGCAGCAGCGACTCCACGTCCACCGTCGGCAGCGGGCTCGGCTCTACCGCGCCGGTCAGGTACCCCACCACCTCCGCCAGCGTCGCCGCCCCGATCGCCTCCACCCCCGGCACCACCGCAGCCTCCGGCGCGTTGTCGCGCGGCACCACCACGCCGCGGAGCCCCAGGCTCTTGGCCAGCGCCGCCATGGCGATCACCCCCTTGACCGGGCGCAGGCGGCCGTCGAGCGCCAGCTCGCCCGCGAACAGGTAGTCGCCGATGCCCAGCGGCTCGAACCGCGGGGCGTCGAACGTCGGCACTTCGTCCTCATCGGCGCCCGTACCGCTTCTGGAGTACGACGGGGCTGCGGCTTTGGAACGTCCGGAACCGGTTGCCGAGCCCGCCCCGGCCCGCGCCGTCGCCGAAACCACGGGCCGCGGTCCTGAGCGGATCACGCCCTGGCTGATCAGCAGCCCCAGCGCGATCGCCAGGTCGTACGCCGGCCCCTCCTTCCGAACGTCCGCCGGTGCCAGGCTCACCAGCACCCGGCCGTACGGGAACTGGTACGACGAGTTCTCCAGCGCCGAGCGCACGCGTTCGAGCGACTCTTTCACCGCCGCGTCCGGCAGCCCGACGACGAGCTGGGTGTGCTTCTCCTGCGTGCCGTCGTGATCGATCTCCACCTCGCAGAGGTGGGCGTCGATGCCCTGCATAAGGAAAGAGCCGATGCGGGCGAGCATGCCCGGAGCATACCGAACAAAGCACGATCCGCAATAGGGGAAATCCCCGGGGTGGGGTCTACGGAGCGGAGGAAGGAAGTCAGACGTCGCGGTATGTCACCAGTTCGTGGCCGGCTCGGCGAGCCAACTCGCCCAACGACACCGCCCCTTCGAACTCCCGTTGTCGCCAAGTCTCCGCCGCGCCCGGGTGAACCCCTACCTCCACGGTGTTGACGCCGAGCGCCTCAAGGCGCTTCAAAAGCGGTCCGGGCCAATCCATGTCGCCCGCACTGGAGGGCATGTAGAACGCGTCAGCGGTCGAGAACGCGGCGCGAATCCGGCGGCGCCACACCGGCCCGAACCAGTAGGTGAACGATTTGAGCGGCCGACGGAGGTAGACGTCCTGCACGCCCCGAACACGGGTGATCCCGAAGCGCGGCAGGACACGGCGGAGCGCCTCTCGGAACGGCCCGAACTTGTGCAGGTGGCCGTGGCTGTCGACGTGCGTCACCGCGACGCCGGCGTCGAGCAGGAGGCGAATCTGCGCTTCGGTCTCGCTCGCGATCTGATCGACGTCGAGCCGGCCCCTGAGCGCGAGTTTCCGCGTTTCGTTCGACGGTAGAAAACGGCCGTCGGACCGGACGAGACTGCGCACCTGATCGGGCGCGAGAACCGGGCGCTCGGGCGTGGCGTCTCCTTCACAGACATACGTCAGGTGCACGCCGAACCCAAATCGCGGATTGGAGCGCGCGAACTCGACGGCTCGCGCGGTGCACGGCATGCGGGGCATGATCGTCGCGCTGGTCAGCCCACCCTGT
>JAEUIX010000192.1 GCA_016794945.1 Phycisphaerae bacterium | reverse complement strand
GTACGACCGCTGGTCGTCCACGACGGCCACCCCTAACGGGGCGGTCAGGCAGCGCCGAATGATGGGCCAGTGGACGCTCATAGCGGGCTCAACGATACCGAGGTTCATGTTAGTCTACGCTAACCTCTTGGGCGTGGTTCCCTTTTTGCGTAAATGCCGACACCCCAAAGGTTTGGGAACCGTGGTAGACTGGACGAAGTAGAGACAGGGGCCGTTGCGGCGTGGCCGCGACCGAGCCACCCGCCCGCATGAACCTCTCGTGGACGAGGTTAACAGGGGCCGCCATGAACCAGAGAAGCCATCGAGTGTCGTGGATGCCGCTTGCGCTGCTGGCTGTGTGCGGCGCCGTGTCGGCGAACCCGCCGGCGGGAGGATCGGACGGCGGGGCCGAGCCGGCAGGCAAGCGCGTCGCGAACCCGGCGCTGTCGGGGATGCGGCTGGATCCGAGTCACCCGTTGTGGAAGGCGTACATCGCCCAGCAGCGCAAGGAGAAGATCGCGGAGCGGGAACTCAAGAAGATCCGGTACCAGCACTTCGTCGCCAAGGGTGACGTGGAGAACCGGCGGCTGGGCTTGGAGAAACTGCGCACGTTCACGGATCCTCTGGTCTACCCCGCGATCCTCCGGGTGTTCCAGGACGACGGGCTGGAGGTCAAGCGCGGGCTGCTGGAGCACTTCGGGGCGCAGGGCAACGACGAGGCCCTGGCGGCGATCGCCTGGGCGGCGATCTTCAGCCGCGATGGCCAGTTCCGCGATGCGGCGCACGAGAAACTGAACGAGCTGCTGAAGGACAAGCCGGCGCCGATCCCGGTGCAATCGATGGTGGCCGAGGGGCTTTCGACGCCGAACCGGACGGTGCTGGGCGCCGCCGGCGGGCTGGCGCAGAGCCTCAAGCTGTGGGACGCGATCCCGATGATGATCGCCGGGCAGGTGATGTCGCCGCGCGACGACGGCGACCCCAACCAGGTGATCGCGTGGATCATGATCGGCACGCAGCGGGCGTTCATCGCGGACCTGAACCCGGTGGTGGGCGACAGCGCGGTGGCGTTCGACCCGGTGATCGGCGTGCTGACCGAAGGCACGATCCTGAAGGTCCAGAACGCGGTGGTGACCACGCTGGCGACGGAGCTGCACCAGTCGCTGGTGGGGCTGACGACCGAGGGCATGGGCGGCAAGTCGACGGCGCACCTGGGGTACGACCGGGCCAAATGGGCCGAGTGGTACAAGAACGAGTGGCTGCCGCGCCGGGCTCAACTGGAGCAGCAGGAAGCGGCACGCCGCGCTGCATCAGAGCGGCCGAAAGACGATCCCTGGTCGTCGCTGGACGCGATGGGCGGGACCGGGACCGGAACTAACCGATCGACCGACAGCAAGTCGAGCAGCGACAGCAAGACCTCCAGCGACAGCAAGACCTCGAGTGACCGGAAGTCGTCGAGCGCTTCGGACAGTTCGAGCCAGCGCGACTCGTCGAGTTCATCGAAGGGCTCGAACCAGCGGAACTCGTCGAGCAGCAGCGACCGGGATTCGGGGACGCAGTCCGGCCGGCAGCAGTCGACCTCGGGCGGCTCGTCGAGCTCGGGCGGCGGCCGCAAGTGAGGCGCGGAAACCGGCGGGGACTCAATCCGGCCCGCAGGCGATGACCGACGCCATGGAATAGCCCTCGGTATCGGTGAGTGACAGATGCCACTCGGTGATGCCCTGCGCTGCGGCGATCTCTGCCGCGCGGCCGGCGACGATGAGCCTCGGGCGACCGGAGGGCAGGGACTCGACGGCGACGTCGAGCAGTGTAATGCCGTTGGTCATCCCGGTGCCCAGCGCCTTGAAGGCGGCTTCCTTGGCGGCGAAGCGGGAGGCGAAGCGTTCGGCCTGCCGTCTCTGGCCGCGGCAATCGGCGATTTCCTGCGGGCTGAAGGACCGGGAAAGGAAATGATCGCCGTGGTCGTGGATGAGCCGGGCCATACGCTCGACGGGAACGAGGTCGATACCGTGGCCGATGATCCGCACGGACGACAATAGGCGGTGGGCGCAGGAGACCGGGGCATGACGCCGCGAGGTGTGAAGAGGATTCGGTCGGCCAGCATCGCGCTGGCGGTGCTGTCGGTGGCGACGACGATCGGGACGATCGACCGCGAGGTGGGCGTGCGTACGCCGGGCGGGTGGATGGTCTGCCTGGGCGACGGCTGCTTCCAGGTCGGGTTCAATCCGACGCGGTTCAGCTACGCCGGGGACAACGATGCGTGGTTCGGCCCGTTCGGTGTGTACACGATGCGTGGGTGGCACTTTGACTGGGCGACGGCGTGGCGGCCGTTCCGCGTGAGCGTGCCGCCGGCGGAACTGCTCGTGGTGCCGCTGTGGCCGACACTGCCGCTGTCGGCCGGCCTGGTGGGGTGGAGCGTGGGCTGGTTGGCGGGCATCCGGCGCGCGCGGGGGCGGTCGTGCCTGACCTGCGGCTACGACCTGGAGCGGGTGCCGGCGAAGGACGGGGCCAGGACGTGCCCGGAGTGCGGGTCGAGCCGCCTGGAGATTTGATTCGTCAGAGCGTGCGGCTTTCGCGGTGCCTCAGCGACGCTTGCGTGGAGCCGGTTTCGGTGCGGGAGCGGGCTTCGATGCGGACGACCGGCTCTTCGGCTCCGCGGTTGAGGGCGCCGGCGTCGGGCCGGCTGCCGGCGAACCCGCGGGGGTCGCGGTGGCGGAATCGGTCTTGGCGGGAGCGGGATCGGCGGACTTCTTGTCGGCTTCCGCGGCTTTCTTGTAGCTCTCGGAGCGGTAGTCGGTCTGGTAGAACCCCGAGCCCTTGAACATCACTGCGGCGCCGATGCCGATGAGCCGCTCGAGCTTCTTCCTGCCGCACGCGGGGCAGGTGCGCAGCGGCTTGGCGGTCATCGACTGGAACTCATCGAATCGGTGGCCGCAGGCGCTGCACTTGTACTCGTAGGTGGGCACGGGTCAGCCCCCCACCGCCGGGGCGACCGAGACCTGCGCCGGGCGGACGATGCGGTCGTTGAGCGTGTAGCCGATGCGCAGCGTCGCGACGACGTGACCGGGCTCGACGCCATCGGCCGACTGCTGCACGACGGCCTCGTGGCGGTTCGGGTCGAAGGGGTCGTTCCGCCCGGGCCGGACCAGGCCGATGCCGTGAGCGGTGAGCGCACGGAGCAACTCGTCCTTGATCATGGCGACGCCGTCGATGACGTGCTTGGCGCTGGCCTTGTCCGGGTCCTGGCACAGGGCCAGATCGAAGTGATCCACGACGGGCATGACGCTCATGAGCACGCCGCGGATCCCCTGCTCGCGTGCCTGTTGCTCGTTGGAGCCGGCGCGGCGCTGGCTGTTGGAGTAATCGGCCAGGACGCGGGTGTAGGCGTCCTGGGCCTGGTCGCGTGCCCGGGTGAGCTCGGCGACCTGCCGCTGCAACTCGTCGAGCAGCGCGGCGGTCTCATCGGGCCCGTGCGCCGCATCCGACGCGGCGGGGACCGCCGTTTCGGCGGGCGGCTCGCTCGGCTTGTCGGGCTTGGACTTCCACATGGGTGCTGAGAACTCCTGTCGGGAAAGGCGTGTGCAATCGGCGTGCCCGGCGGGACGGGGGCCCGGATGCCGCCCGGGGGCTCAGGCCCCCTTGCCGCCGAGGGCGGACTTGACCTTTCTCCAGAATCCCTGACTTTCCGGCAGGACAGACTCGTTCTCGCCTGCCGCGTAGTCACGGAGCAGCTTCTCCTGCGCCGCGGTGAGCTTCTTGGGGATTTCGAGCTTGGCCATGACGATCATCTCGCCTCTGCGGCCTGAACGGAGGTTGGGCAGACCCTGATCGGCGATCTGGAAGAGCGTGCCGTGCTGAGTGCCGCGGGGGATCGTGAGCTTGATCCGCTCGCCGTCGATGGTGGGGACGTCGACTTCGGCGCCGAGCACGGCGCGCGTGAACGACATGGGGAGCTCGACGAGCAGGTTGTCGCCGTCGCGCTGGAAGACGGGGTGTTCACGGACGCGTACGACGACGTGCAGGTCGCCGCGAACTCCGGAGCCGTCGGGCGACTCTTCGGCGGGCGGCGGCTCGCCCTCGCCCTTGACGCGGACGGCCTGGCCGTCGGAGATGCCGGGGGGAATGCGGACCGAGAGCTTGCGCTGCCGGGGGACGCGGCCCTTGCCCTTGCACCCCGTGCAGAACTCCCGGACGACCTTGCCACGCCCGGCGCAGGAAGGGCAGGCGGTGACCATGCGGAACATGCCGCCGAGACCGACCTGCTGGACCTTGCCCTGGCCGGAGCAGGTCTTGCACGTCTCGGGCTTGGAGCCCGGCTTGGCGCCGGAGCCGGCGCAGGCGTCGCAGACGTCCAGCCGGGTGAACTCGACGGGCTTCTCGATCCCGGTGAGGACGTCTTCGAGCGTCAGGGCGACCTCGGTTTCCAGGTCGTAGCCATGGGCGGCGCGCGGGCCGGAGCGCCGGCCGCCGAAGGGTCCCCCGCCGCCGCCGAAGATGTCGTTGAACATCGAGAAGATGTCCTCGACGTTCATCCTGGAGAAATCGTGCGTTGCGGGTCCGCCGCCGCGGCGGAGACCTTCATGCCCGAACTGGTCGTAGATGCGGCGTTTCTGCTCGTCGGCGAGGACTTCGTAGGCCTCGGCGCATTCCTTGAACTTCTGCTCGGCGTCGGCGTCGCCGGGGTTGCGGTCGGGGTGGTACTTCATGGCCAACCGGCGGTACGCGCGCTTGATCTCCTCGGCGTCGGCGGTGCGCTCGACGGAGAGGATCTCGTAGTAGTCGCGGGTGGTTGGCATGGGGGATCACCACGGAGTCAAAGTGTCACCGGGGCGGCGTCGAGGCCGAGCATTCGAACACCGGCGAGTATGCCGGGCGACCGGGCAAGGGGTGGATCGGCGTGCGTCGCGCAGACGCGTCGAACGCAGCGCCGGTACTGCCCTCGGTCAGGGGGCCATGACCGGTCGTGCTTGCGGGCAGGATGTGCTTTCCCGAGTGCAAATCAGACCGTCCAGGATGACCCGTGCGGTCTGAGTCCGGTTCACGCTGAGCTCCTGCTTTCAACGTGTCCGGGTGGTTGCCTCCCTGGTTCAAGCCGTGGCGCCGGCGGCCGGCTTGGCGTCGTCCTTGAGGTCTGCGACCATGACGCTGGTGGTGAGCATGAGCCCGGCGACGCTCGCGGCGTTGAGCAGGGCGGTCTTGGGGACGCTCGCGGCGTCGATGATGCCCATCTTGACCAGGTCGCCGTACTGGCCGGACTGGGCGTTGTAGCCGAAGCCGCCGGAGCCTTCCTTCACCTTGGCGACGACGAGATCGCCGTCGGTGCCGGCGTTGACGGCGATCTGCCGGGCGCAGGCCTCGACCGCCGCGTGGACGATCTGGAAGCCCAGCTTCTCGTCGCCCTGGGCCTTCTTCATGGCGGCGTCGATGGCGGCCTGGGATCGGAGCAGCGCGACGCCGCCGCCGGGGACGTAGCCGTCGCGGGCGGCGTGCCGCGTGGAGTTGAGGGCGTCGTCGACGGCGTCCTTCTTCTCCTTCATGGCGACCTCGGTGGCTCCGCCGACGTTGACGATGGCCACGCCGCCGGTGAGCTTGGCCAGGCGCTCCATGAACTTCTCGCGGTCGTAGTCGCTTGTTGACTTGTCGTGCTGTGCCTTGATCTGCTCGGCGCGGGCCTCGATGTCCTTCTTCTTGCCGGGGCCCTCG
>JAEUIX010000147.1 GCA_016794945.1 Phycisphaerae bacterium | reverse complement strand
GAGGTGCTGCCACCGCTGGCGACCGAGCCGGGGTTGAAGAAGTTCACGAGGTCGCGGAGCCAGACCCAGTCCTGGTCGTTGCCGGCGCCGTCGCCGTTGAGGTCGCGGCGCAGCGACGCCTGCAGCGACAGGTCGGCCGAGGTGACGCGGCCGTCAAGGTTGTGATCGCCGGCGAAAGGGCCCGCCACTCTCGCGATCTGCACCAGGTCGAAGGTCGACGTGAACCTGGTGCGCACGGGGTGGGAATGGCGGATGACGACCTCGACGTCGCCGGCGAGCGACACGTGGGGACCGGCGAAGTTGTCGATCACGACGGCCGACGACCGGCCTTCGGCGTCGAAGGTGAACGTACCGACGGCGACCAGGGCCGCGGGGTCGGCGCTGGAGAAGTCGCGCAGCAGCACCGTGCCGGTGGCGCCGGGGGCATCGCAGGTCGATTCGACCCCGATGACCATCTTGGAGGGGGCGGCCCAGCCGACGCGGAAGACGGCCCGCAGGTCCACCTTGCGGGCGCCCTGCATCTCCCGGGCGATGACCGGCGTTCCGTCGGCCACGTCGATCATCGACGGCGTGGGCGGTCCGCCGACGCGCTCACCGTCGGCGACGGCGGCCGAGATCACGCGGGACTTGTACACATCGTCGAGCACCGCGCTGAAGGACTGCCACGCGTCGATGGTGTTGGTCTGCGGGTTGTTCCACATCAGGATCTCGCGCACGTTGCGCGAGCGGAGCATCATCAGCATGCGCCGCTGGTAATCCTCGTCCACCACGAACGGCTGCGACATGCCGCGCCCGGTGTCCATGCGGATGGAGTTCAGCGCCAGCCACGGGGCCATCTCGCCGGCGCGGCCGCCGCCGAAGGAGCCGATGCAGGCGTCGACGGTCTCGCGGGCGTGCCGGACGCTGGCGTCGGCGACGGTCTCGCCGGGGCGGCGGTGGTCCTGGTGCACGGGGTAGAGCGGGGGCGACTGCAGGTCGCTGGAGCCCTGCCAGACGTACGAGGCCCAGAACGCGCCGGCCTGCCACGAGTCGGTGATCTCCCGCGCCGGGGCGCCCTGGCCGTCGACGCGCGTCGAAGCGCGGTAGTCGCTGCTCCGGCAGTTCGGCCACGCGGCACGCACCAGCTCGTACACCGCCTCGTTCATCGCGCCGTCGCTGGCCTGCTGCGCCACGCCGGCGTACCAGTTGAACCACGCACGGTTCGCCAGCTCGCCGGCGGCTCGGTTGGGGTCGAAGTGCGGCGAGCCCGCGGCGGCGTAGATCTGCGCCAGCGTCATCGGGGCGCCCTCGGCCGTCCGGAACCCCGGCACCGGTTCGGTGTTCCAGCGCGGGTCGGCCATCATCGCCGCGAAGATGCGCACCACCCGCGTGTCGCAGCACTCGGCCAGGTCGAACTCGGTGTCGAAGAAGAACCGGTCGGGGTCGGGCAGGCGCGGGTCCGCGGCCTGCAGCGCCCGGTACCGCGCGATGTAGTCGGTCATCCACGCGCGGGCCTCGGCGATGCCGTTGCTCATCCACGGCGTCTTCCACCACTCGTCGATCGAGTGGTCGGCCAGGCCGTCGTCGCGGTGGTACGCCAGCGCCACGTACGACTCGAACGGGTTGCCCGGCTTGCCGTCGCCCAGGCCCCAGCTCTGGAGCATCACGGCGACGTTCCCCGCCTGCAGGTTTCGCTGGCGGATGAAGTGCACCGTCCGGTCGGCCATCTCCGCCCCGCCGAACGGGCCCATGGTCACGCGAACCATGCCCACGATCCGCGGGTCGCTCGCCGCATCGCCCTTGGGCAGGTCCCACGACCAGACCCGCGGCGTTGCGGGGGCTGTGGACGGCGTCTGCGCCCGGGCGGGCTGCCCGCCGGCGGCGAGCGCAACCAGGCCCAGGGCGGCGGCGACGATGGGGGTGCGGCGGTGGGGGGTCATGGGGTGTGTTCCGTCGCGAGCGGTTGGGGCCGCGCCCGGTCCGCCGCGCGCACTCTAGCGATCGACAGTTCGCGCGGTTCGCGCCGGCCCGTGCGCACGGGCGGCGTACAGACTGGATCGGCCCCTGTGCGGGGCGCCGTTGGGGGACTTTGCCGCGCGGAGCGAGCCGGCGGCGGCCCGGTGGGCGGGCGGGAGATGTGCCGGTTGCGCCGCCGGGGAAGCGCAGGCCGCGTGCGACGGCGGGGCCGGCGCGGCACGTCCGGTACGCTTTGCCCCATGGCCGAGCCGAGCGAACCACAGCGACGGGCGCGGGGGAACGGGGCGTGGCGCGGCGTGGCAAGGTCCGCGCTGGGGGTTCTGGAGTGGCTGGCGGCGACGGCCTGCCTGATCGGGGGGTTGTGTGTGGTGTCGTCGGGGGCGGGCTGGCGGGTGGACCTGGCGGCGAACCTGGCCGGGCACTGGGGCTGGGCGTTGCCGGTGGTGGCGGCGTGGATGGCGGTGCGCCGTCGGTGGGGGCGGCTGGGCGTCGCTGGCGCGGGGCTGGCGCTGGTGCTGAGCGTGTGGCTGGCGCCGCGGGCCGAACGGGTGGATCCGCAGCGGGTGCCGGCGGAACGGCGCGTGCGGGTGCTGCACGTCAACGCGGGCGGGATGACGCCCGACGCGACGGGGCTGGTGGGGATGATCCGCTCCAGCGGGGCGGACATCGTGGCGGTGACCGATTGCCCGACGTCGCTGGCGCGGGAGATCTGGGAGCGGCGCTGGGTGGCGGACCTGTACCCCTGGTGCCTGCGCCGGCCGATCAACGCGAACAACCCGTGGCAGTTCGTGCTGAGCCGCTGGCCGATCGACGATGCGACGGCCTGGGGCGCCGACGCCGCGGAGGCCCGCCCGCTGACGGCGACGGTGTACCGGCCGGGCGGGGCCCTGGTGTTCATGCTGCTGCACCCCTTGAGCCCGCGCACCGAGGCGCGGTGGCACACGGGCAACGCGCTGGCGAGCCTTGCGTCGGCCGAGGCGGCGGGCTGGATCGGGCGGGGCTGGCCGGTGGTGGCCAGCGCCGACCTCAACGCCACGCCGACGGGGCACCGGGCGGGGCTGATGCGCGCCGGGGGCCTGCGGCAGGCGGCCGGCCGGTGGGAGCGCGCGGGGACGTACCCGGCGCAGCGCCCGTGGCCGTGGCGCGTGGCGATCGACGATGTGTGGGTGGGGCCGGGTGTCCGTGTGGCATCGTGGCGCCTGGCCGGCAGCGGGCCGACCCAGCCGGGTCGCGATGACGGATCGGATCATGAGGGCGTGTGCGTGGACCTGGATGTGCCCGCGGGGCGCGCGCCGGGAAGTTCGCCGCCCGCGCCGGGGTACCAGACATCGGTCCGATGAGGCTCGACGATGCCCCACCTGCCGGCGTGCGGTCCGGCCTGGCGCTTTCGGGGAACTTTCCCGTTTGGCGGCAGCGAGAACTCGCGCCAGTATTTGGGCGGGAATCGCCGCGACGGATCCGCCCTTGAAGCGGCCGCGCCGGCACGCGGCCATGAAGCAAGAACTGCACACCGAACGGAGCATCGATTCGGGCGCGCTGATCGAGCAAAAGCCGATGGCGTGGCAATCGCGTTTGCTCCGGAAGTACTACGTGGGCCGGCCGGGTTGGGAGAATGGCACGGCCTACTTCCACCGGTACCTGCTCGATCAGGCGCCTGCCCGGGGCTCGGTGCTTGAGCTCGGCCCGGGGCCGACGAACCACACGACCAGGTGGCTGCGCGAGCACTTCGAGCGGGTTGATGGGCTGGACGTTGACCCCGAAGTTCTGCGAAACCGGGATCTGTCGAAGGCGTTCGTGTACGACGGCAGCCGGTGGCCGATCGACTCGGACGCCTACGACGCCGTGGTGGCGGACTTCGTGTTCGAGCACATTGCCGACCCGCGGCTGGCGCTGAGCGAGGCGCACCGCTGCCTGCGGCCCGGGGGGGTGCTGATCCTGCGCACTCCCAACCTGTGGCACTACGTCACGATCGGCTCGCGCCTGACGCCCCACTGGGTGCACGCCGCCCTCGTGCCGGCGCTGAAGCGCCAGCCGGGCGACGTGCACGCGCCCTACCCGACGCACTACAGGATCAACACGGCGGCCGCGGTGAAGCGGCACGCCCGCAAGGCGGGATTCACCGTCGTGGACGTGACCCGAATCGAGCGCGAGCCGGCGTACGGCATGGCGTCGCGGCTCCTGTTCTACCCCTTCATGTGGTACGAGCGCATGGTGAACAGCTCGGAGTGGCTGGCGTTTGCCCGAAGCGTGCTGATCGGCACGCTCCGACGACCCGCGACTCCGGCGGTGTGACCTTCGGGAACCAACCGATCCGCCCTTCGCCGCCGGCTGATCGCCGGTGTCACAGTTGTGCGTCGGGCTCCGCCTGGCCGTACTGCCCATCGTCCAAGTCGTCGCCCGCCGCCTCATGCGTCAATTGCAGTGAGGGTTCGGCGGCGTAGAGCGACGGCAGGCGGTCGACCAGTCCTACGCCCAGCGCGAGAATGAAGCCGTTGGCGGTGGCGCCCTGGAGCGTGGCGGACTCAACAACCCCGTGCAGCAGCGTGCAGAAAACGAATGCCAGACCGATGTACACGTAGGACCGTTCGCGTCTGGGTACCCAAAGCGTTTCCTTGAACATCCTCAACGACAAGAACACGATCAGCAAGAGGCACAGGCACAGCGTGATGAAGCCCAGCATTCCGATCTCCGCGAGTGATTGCCAGAAGATCGAGTGCAGGTTGACGCCGCTCATGCGGCCGCCCGGCGTGTAGCGGCCAAGCCACCCGGCGCCGATGATCGGGCTCTCTTGCCACGCCGCCAGCGCCTGAGCCCAGACGCCTTCTCTGGTTTCAAAGTTGACCTCGCCCAGCCGCTTGGCCGCGTCCGGGTTGATCGCGTCAAGCACGAAATTGAGAATCAAACCGCCGCAGACAAGGACCGTTCCGAGCAGCAAGGGGCGGCGCAGCGCCGGCGCGGCGATGATGAGGGACCCCACGAGGATCATGCCGACGGCGCCGCGCGACCCTGTCGCGAGAATGGCGGCGAGCGACAGCGCGGTGGTCAGCCCGGCGTAGACGCGCCAGCGGAACGACCGGTCGTGCATGACCACCGCGAAGTTCATCAGGAAGCCGGCCGCGACCTCCAGCCCGATGCGGTTGGCGTTGATCCCCAGAACCTGCAGGCGGTCGAACAGAAAGAACTTGGACGGATTGGCGATCAGCGTGCCCGCGATGATGTAGACGAACACACCTGTTCCGATCGCGCTCATGCGGAGGAAGAACTGAACGTCGGTCAGAGAATTGAATGTCCCGACCAGGACGACGCCCGCAAGGACGGCGAACAGCAACAGCCCCTTGAACTGGAGCGCCGCCTCCGGAGTGTCGCTGTACGCCCCGGCCATGACGTAGTAGGTGATGAACGTCAGTAGAACGATTCCCGCGGTCCCCCACCGCCAGCCACGCAGCAGGAAGATCCCCGCGAGAATCACCAGGATCGAGCAGTAGATTCGTCCGTACTTGATCAGCACCGCGCCCTGAATCTCGTCCGCGGCCGAGAGTGGCGCCAGCAGCAGGAAGCCCGCGCCGATGATTGACAGCGGGTTGAAGTACCTGCTGAACAGCAGCAGCAGGACATGCCCAATGATCGCCCCGCCGATAACGATGATCAGCGTATTGAGTTCGATGTCCTGGAACATGCGGAACGGTCCGGCGGGGGTGCGGCGCGTGCGAATCTGGGCGACGGCGAGGGGCCACAGAGCCCGGGAGCAACATCGGACGAACCGGGGCGGGCACCCAGCGGTACGGTCGAGGATCGATGGTAGATCGAGGCCGACGGGAATCCGCCGCGCAAGAAGTGCCCGGCGGGCGCCGAGGGGGTGTGGCGCGACGGCGCACCCGAATCGGGTGGCGGTCGCGAGAAGGTGAGGTACGATGGTGGTGCTCGAGGGGTTATGTCCCGAAACACAGAGAAACCGTGCCCGGCGGCGCTCGGCGTACGGAGCAGGGTCGTGAACGACTGACCGGGGAACTTCCCGGCGCCTGAAAGGCCAGCGGACAGATGTGCGGCATCGCGGGCATCGTGGGCGTGAGTCAGCAGGCGGTGCGCGCTGCGCTGGCGCAGATGAACGGGTGCATGGTGCACCGGGGGCCCGACGACCAGGGCGTTGAGTTGGTGTCGGTGAACGATTCGTGGGTGGGGCTGGCGCAGCGCCGGCTGTCGATCATCGATCTGTCCTCGGCGGGGCACCAGCCGATGGTGAACCCCGAGACGGGCGACATGCTGATCTACAACGGGGAGCTGTACTCGTTCCAGCGGCTGCGCCGGCGGCTCGAAGGCGACGGGGTGCGGTTCGTGGGCCACTCGGACACCGAGGTGATCCTGCACGCGCTGCGCCGGTACGGGCCGTCGTGCATCAGCGAGATGGAGGGGATGTACGCGTTTGCGTTCCTGGACCGGCTGGCGGGCAAGCTGATCCTGGCGCGCGACCCGATGGGCATCAAGCCGCTGTACACCAGCGAGCTGCCCGAGCGGTCGGGGCGCGGACTGATGTTCGCCAGCGAGGTGCGGGCGATGCTCGCGCCGGGGATGCTGGACCCGAACATCGAGCTGCGCGGGCTGGCGGGGCTGCTGGCGCACGGGGCGGTGCCCGAGCCGCTGACGATCTTCCGCGGGCTGCGCATGTTCCCGGCGGGGTGCTACCAGACGTATCAGATCGGCCGCGCCGGCCAGGTGCGGCCGGAGGCCGTGCGCCCGCACTGGACGTTCGCGCCGCCCGACCCGGCGATCACGCCGGCCGAGGCGGTGATGTCGGTGCGGTCGGCGCTGGACGCGGCGGTGAAGGACCACCTGATCTCGGATGTGCCGGTGGGGGTGTTCCTGTCGTCGGGCCTGGACAGCACGATCGTCGCGGCGCTGGCGGCCAAGCACTCGCCGCGGATCCGGGCGTTCACGGTGGGCTTCGCCGATGCGCCGGACATGTCCGAAGCGCCGCTGGCGGCGGAGACGGCGCGCCTGTTCGGGATGGAGTTTCGGGACATCCAGATCACCGGCGGCTCGGCCCTGGGGATGATGGAGCGGTGGCTGCGGTCGATGGACCAGCCGTCGGCCGACGGGCTGAACACGTACGTCGTGAGCAAGGCGGTGCGCGACGAGGGGATCATCGTGGCGCTGTCGGGCCTGGGGGGCGACGAGCTGTTCGGCGGGTACTCGAGTTTCCGCGATGTGCCGCGGATCCGCCGGGCGATGGCCCGCATGGCGTGGCTGCCGCCGGGGGTTCGTGCGTGGTTGATGAGCCTGTCGGGCCTGGGGCGGCCGGGGCAGGTGCGGGAGAAGCTGGCGGACATGGGGCGGACGGGTGCGGACCTGTCGGGTCTGTACGTTCACCGCCGGCGGATGATGAGCAACCGGCGCGTGACGGCGCTGGGGCTGGACTGGCGCTCGCTGGGGATGAGCGACTCGTACCTCACGGAGGATGGGCTGGCATCGGCGGCGATCGAAGCGGACCTGGAGCGGTCCGACCCGGTGGCGGCGGTGTCGCGCCTGGAGTCGGTGCGGTACATGCGCAGCACGCTGCTGCGCGACAGCGA
>JAEUIX010000144.1 GCA_016794945.1 Phycisphaerae bacterium | reverse complement strand
AGCGCATCGCCCACGGCCTCCAGCGCGTGCTTGCTGGCGCAGTACGGGCCGAGGATCGGCTGGCCCACCCGCCCGGCGATGCTGCTCATGAGCACCACGCGCGCCCGACCTCGACCCAGCAACGCCACCGCCTCGCGCAGCATCGGCAGGAACGCCTGCGTCACCGCCACCTGCCCGAACAGGTTCACCTCGAATTGCCGCCGCCAAGCGTCCAGTGGAACGTGCTCCACCGGCCCGGCAACCGCGACGCCGGCGTTGTTCACCAGCCCCGCCAGGGGCGCCCCGCCCAGCCGCCGCCGAACGTCCTGCACGCACGAGGCGATGGACCCGGCGTCGGTCACGTCGATGAGCACCGGTTCCACCGCCAGACCGTCGCGCTGGGCATCAGAGGCGATCGACGCCGCGTCCCGTTCCGTGCGAACCCCCGCCAGCGACCGCCATCCTCGGGCGGCCATCCAGAACGCCGCGCCGCGGCCGATGCCGGTCGAAGCGCCGGTGATCAGGACCACGGGCCGGAGTTCGGATTGTGAGCGCATGACCGGACCATAGCCGGGCGCGCCGGGCCGGCCTTACGCCGCGCGGCCGATGCGCTCGACCGTGTCGGCCGCGATGGCGCGCATGTCCAGGCCGGGCAGCACGAACGCACGCCAGCGTGTCTGGAACCCCTCGTCCGCGTCCACGAATCGGAATCCCACCTCGCGGGCCAGGAGCCCGCGGCGCCGGCTCCAGATCGCCTCGACCGGGCAGGCGATCGTGCCGTCGGGTCCGGTGAGCTTGAGCATCAGGCGCGTGCCGCGGGAGATGTCCTGACCCGCGCCGACGCACAGCCGCAGACCGGTGTCGGACACGTCGACCACAACGCCGAGCGAGCACGACAGCGTCCCGTCGGTCCGGACCCGCCCCGGTTTGCGCGGGTCCGGGAACTGGTCGGATCCCTTGATCGCGCCGCTGAGCTTCGCGGCCACCTTGTTCAGGTTCGCTGCGGTGTCTTCGTTGCGTGCGTGGCGCATGGGGCGCGCTTCGGTCCGCGCCGGCGGAACGTCCAGCGTCCAGGACCCCGGCCGGCCCGACGGCGCGCGGGCGCACCGGCGGCGCCGTCTGCGAGGTCGCCCACCGTGAGTTATCACCCCGCGCTGCCGACCAGTTCGGCGTTGGTCTTGAACCGCTTCATGGCCCCGAGCAGCTGCTCGACCTGCACGTGCGGGGGCATGGCGATCAGCCGCCGGCGCAGGGCGGTGACGGTCTTGAGCTCCTGCTCGGGCATGAGAAGGTGCTCCTTGCGCGTGCCGCTGGCGGCCAGGTTGATCGCCGGGAAGAGCCGCTTCTCGGAGATCTTGCGGTCGAGGATCAGTTCCATGTTGCCCGAGCCCTTGAACTCCTCGAAGATCACCTGGTCCTGCGCCGAGCCGGTGTCCACCAGCACGCTGGCGATGATGGTCAGCGAGCCGGCCTCTTCGGTGTTGCGGGCCGAGCCGAAGATCTGCCGCGGAACCTCGAGCGCCCGCGAGTCCAGCCCGCCCGAGAGCGTGCGCCCGCTGCTGGCGTGCTTGCGCGACAGGTTGAACGCCCGCCCCAGGCGCGTCAGCGAGTCCAGCACCACCACGACGTGACGCCCGGCCTCGACCATGCGCTTGCACAGGTCCATGGTGCCGGTGCTCACGGCGATGTGCCGCTCGACGCCGTGGTCGTTGCTGCTGGCGATCACCTGGCCGCGGGGCGAGCCGTCCTCGCGGGCGCCGTACGCCGCGAACGTGCGCCTGAAGTCCGTGACCTCTTCCGGGCGCTCGTCCACGAGCAGCGCGATCACCTGCACGTCGGGGTGGTTGCGCACGATGGCGCCGGCGATGTCCTTCAGCAGCGTGGTCTTGCCGGCCTTGGGGGGAGAGACGATCAGCGAGCGCTGGCCGCGCCCGATGGGACAGAACAGGTCGATCAGCCGGCACGAGTCCGGGCAGCCGGGGTACTCGAGCGTGAGCCGTGGCTGCGGGTCGATCGAGGTGAGGTCCTCGAACGGGCGCGGGCGCGGCGCCGTCGCCGGGTCGAAGCCCTCGATCACGATCTGCGGTGCGGCGCGGTGGCCGCCGTGCCCGTGCGAAGCGCCGGAGCCGTGATGACCGTGGTGGCCGTTGGGCGAACCCTGGTGCGCCGGCGCGCCCTGCGGGTGCTGGCCCGGTCCCGGCTGGCCGCCCGGCGACGGCCCGTGACCGTGTGCGCCGGGCCCGCCATGGCCGCCGTGCCCGCCGCCCCTGCGGCGACGCCGTCTGGACCTCCCTGTCGGCACCGAGTGCTCCTTCGAATCGTCCGTCGTGGGGCCCGCCACGCGCCCCGACGCTCGGCGCACGCCGCGCCGGCTCGAATCGCTCGGCGGCGCGCACCCATGGGGCGGGATCATCCTGGTCGCGGCGGGCGGGGGCCTCGTGCCCGCGCCGGGCCCGCCGGGTGTATCTCACCGCCTCGGGCGCGCCGTGTCAAGCCCGGCGCGGGCGGTGGGTTCGCTACGATAGGCCCGCGCCGCCGGACTCCGGCGCGAGGCGCGCTCACCACCTCCGGCATGCAGACGATCAAAGGAATCGCGGTCTCTCCCGGCATCGCCATCGGCGAGGTGTTCATCCTCGACGACCAGCGCCGGCGGATCCCCCGGCGCAGCGTCGGCCGCGCCGCCGTGGTGCACGAGCACGCCCGCCTCGACGCGGCCCTCAACGCCTCCATCAGCGAACTCTCCAGCGTCCGCGAGCGCACCCGCGGCGAGCTGGGAGAGGAGGCAGCCAAGATCTTCGCTTTCCACCTGGGCATGCTCGCCGACAGGAGCCTGACCCGGCCCATGCACGAGCTGGTCGACAGGGAGCAGGTCAACGCCGAGTACGCCGTCTTCTCCACCATGACCGCCCTGGCCGAGCGCTTCGCCGCCATGGGCGACCAGGCGTTCAAGACCAAGGTGGACGATGTCTACGACCTCTCCGCCCGCGTCCTCAAGCACCTCATCGGCGAGCACGCCAGCAAGCTCGCAGACCTGGACCGGAGGGCCATCGTGCTGGCGCGAGATCTGACGCCCAGCCAGGCCGCGGCGTTCAACAAGAGCCACGTGCTCGGGTTCGTCACCGAGGCCGGCGGCAAGACGGGGCACACCGGCATCTTCGCCCGGGCGATGCAGATCCCAGCGATCGTCGGGGCGCACGGGGTGGTCGAGTCGTGCACCGAGGGCACCCCGGCGATCATCGACGGCGATCAGGGTTCGCTCATCCTCGACCCCGACGAAAAGACTCTGCAGCGATACCGGCGCTACGAGGAGCAGCAGCGGCTGTTCCGGCTGAGCATGTCCGAGCTGGCCAAGCTCCCGTGCGTCACACTCGACGGCGCGGAAATCGAGCTGCTCGGCAACATCGAGTTCCCCGAGGAGATTCCCTCGGTCGTCGGCGGCGGCGGCCAGGGCGTCGGCCTCTACCGCACGGAGTATCTCTACTTCACCGGCGACGCCGAGCCCACCGAAGAAGACCATTTCGCGGCGTACTCCAAGTGCGTGGAGATGCTCGGCGGCCGTCCGCTGACCATCCGAACCATGGACCTGGGCGCCGACAAGTACACCCAGGAGCAGGCCGACAATCCCGAGCGCAATCCCATGCTCGGCTGCCGGTCGCTGCGCTACTGCCTGCAGAACCAGCCGATGTTCAAGCGCCAGCTCCGGGCCATTCTGCGGGCCAGCGCCCTGGGGCCGGTGCGGCTGATGTTCCCGCTGGTCACCACGCCCGATGAGTTCAAGCGGGCGCGGTTCATCCTCAACGACGTCATGGAAGATCTGCGGGACGAGCACGCCAAGTTCGACCCCCGGATCAAGGTGGGCATGATGGTTGAGGTGCCCAGCGCTGCGATCTGCGCGGAGACGTTCGCCCAGCACGCGGACTTCTTTTCCATCGGGACCAACGACCTGGTGCAGTACGTCATGGCGGTGGACCGGACCAACGACCGGGTCGCCGACATGTACAACCCGGCAAATCCGGCCGTGACGGCCCTGATCCGGAGCGTGGCGGCGGCGGCCAAGGCAAGGAATATCCCGGTTTCCTGCTGCGGCGAGTCAGCCGGCGAGCTGGAATACACGATGTTGCTCATCGGGTTAGGGGTGCGTACCCTCTCGGTGTCCGCGGCGTATCTGCCCGCCCTCAAGCGGCTGATCCGCAGCGTGTCGATTGAACAGTGCGAACGGGTGGCCGAGAAGGCCGCTTCGATCGAGTCCGATGTCGCCGTCAGCAGGTATCTGCGGGACGTGACCAGGAAAATCATCCCCGAGGCCTTCGACGGTCGTGCCGTCGAGGACTGAACGCCCGCAGCGGCAAACGGCCGCCGGTGAACGGAACTCGGGAACAGGATCATCGGTGCGACCGCCGGTCGCGCCGGACAACCGAAGAAACCCCCCTCCTTTCGCGCGACGATTCTGGCTCGCGTCCCCTTGAATCGGGGATTCGCTGAACCGGCGCGGGGACCATGGGGACCACAATCACCGGCGCGGGCTTGCGCCCGACCGGTTTGCGGGGCAGCGGCCGATTCGGCCGGGTGCGGGTTTCAGCGGATTGCTCGACGCGTCGCCGCGCGGCCCACCAATCGGGCCCGGGAGCGTTGTCGCGTACCCACTTGCACTGATCACGCATCCGACCGGCGCCGAGCGCCGCGTCGTCGCGGACGATGCCGGGGCCCATGGAGTTGTTGGAACATGGGACAGAACACACGAGAGATGGTCGTCAACTACGTGCCGGGCGAGGAGTGCCGCATCGCGGTGCTGCGCGACGGCAAGCTGGAGGAGTTCTACAGCGAACGGCGGGATCAGATCTCGCACGTCGGGAACATCTACGTCGGACGGGTGACGAACGTGGAGCCTGCGATCCAGGCGGCGTTCGTGGACTTCGGGCTGGAGCAGTCGGGCTTCCTGCACACCAGCGACCTGCACCCGCGGTATTTCCCCGGCGAGGACGGCGAGACGACCGAGCGGGTGGGCAAGAAGACCCCGCGGCGCGAGCGGCCGCCGATCCAGGACTGCCTGCGTCGGGGGCAGGAAGTGATCGTGCAGGTGCTCAAGGAGGGCGTGGGGAGCAAGGGCCCGACGGTGACGAGCTACCTGTCGATCCCCGGGCGGTACCTGGTGATGATGCCGGGGATGGACCGGGTGGGCGTGTCGCGGAAGGTGGAGGACGAGGAGCTGCGCGCCAAGATGAAGGCGATCCTCGACCAGCTGGAGCTGCCCGAGGGCTTCGGGTTCATCGTGCGGACGGCGGGCCTTGACCGGAGCAAGACGGAGCTGAAGCGCGACCTGGCGTACCTGCTGCGACTGCAGAAGGACATGGAGCGTCGGCGCAAGGCCGGCGGCAAGCCGCGCCTTCTGTACAGCGAGAGCGACCTGCTGGTGCGTGCGCTGCGGGACATGATGACGGGGGAGACGGACCGGGTGGTGATCGACTCGGAGGTGGCGCTGCAGCGGGCGGCGCGGTTCATCAAGATCGTGTCGCCCCGGAGCACGACGAAGCTGGTGCACTACACGGGCAAGGCGCCGATCTTCCACGCGATGGGGGTTCAGAAGCAGATCGAGACGATCTACTCGCGTGAGGTGCCGCTGCCGTCGGGCGGGCGGCTGGTGATCGACGAGGCCGAGGCGCTGGTGGCGATCGACGTCAACAGCGGCAAGCACCGCGACGCGTCGGACAGCGAGACCAACGCGCTGAAGACGAACCTGGAGGCGGTGGACGAGATCGCGCGGCAGCTGCGCCTGCGCGACCTGGGCGGCATCGTGATCAACGACCTGATCGACATGCGCGCGGCCAAGCACCGGCGCGAGGTCGAGCAGAAGTTCGAAGCGATCATGAAGGAGGACCGGGCCCGCAGCACGCTGCTGCCCATCAGCGAGTTCGGCATCCTGGAGATGACCCGCCAGCGCATGCGGGGCAGCCACGAGAGCCAGCACTTCCACGAGTGCCCCACCTGCCACGGGCGCGGGCTGGTGCAGCGGGCCGACTCGGTGGCCGCCGACGCGATGCGAAACCTGCAGTCGCTGCTGGCGCACGACATCGTCGCCCGGGCCGAGATGGTGATCCACCCGCGCGTGGCCGGCGAGCTGCTCTCGACCAAGCGCAAGGCCCTGTCGCGCCTGGAGCGGACGCTCAACAAGACCGTCTCGGTGCGCCTGTCGGACGCCATCCCCGTCGACCGCGTGACGTTCTACGCCTACGAGGCCAACGGCAACGACATCGAGATCGACCGCCTGCCGCGGCACCGCGCCGACGACCGGACGCTGGCGCCCTACACCGATCCCGACCCCACCTCGGCCGACCTCGAAGAGCCCGAAGAGCAGTTCGACTTCGCCGAGCCGGAAGAGGCCGTCGAGGAACCGTCGCACCCCATCGAGCAGACGCCCAGCGGCGGCGAGGAGCCCGGCGGCGACAACTTCACCATTCCCGCCGGCGGCGGGCGGCGTCGCAAGCGCCGGCGCGGCCGGGGCGGGCGCGACGGCGAGGCCGGTGCGCCGCAGGGCCAGCAGGCCGGCCAGGGCCAGCAGCAGCAGGGACGCGGGCCGCGCCAGGCCGGTGCGACACCGGCCGAGGGCGGCGGCGATCAGCCGCCGGCCGACGGGTCGGCGCACCCCACGCTGGTGAGGGCCGACGGTGGCGCTGACCAGGGGTCCGCGAACAACGGGCAGGCGCCGTTGCTTGGCCCTGACGGGCAGCCGATTCCCGGTGAGGGCGGAGGCCGACGCCGGCGGCGGCGCCGGCGGCGCGGCCGGGGGCGCGGCGGCGAGGGCCAGCCCGGCGGTCAGCCCGCGGGCGAAGGCGGCGATGGGCAGCGGAGCAGCGAGAGCCAGCCCGGCGACGGTTCGGCGGATCAACAGGGCGCCTCTGCGCCCGCGGACGGCGGAGAGGCGTTCGACGGTGACGCCGCCGATGATGAAAGCCAAGGCCCCGACGGCGGAACCGATCGCCCGCACGGCGACGGTTCGACGCAGCAGACGGGCTCCGGCCAACAGCCCGACGATGGACAGGGCGGGGGACGCCGCCGACGGCGGCGGCGGCGTCGCGGTCGGGGGGGCGGTGGCGGTGGCGGCGGCCCGGGTGGAGAGCAGGGTGGACCACGAGCACAGAGCGGCGGCGGCGGAGGCGGGGGGGGCCAGCGCCCGCCGCAGCAGCCTTCGGGGCGTGAGTCGGGCGGCGGAGGCCAGGGCGGCCAGGGCAATCAGGGCGGCCAAGGTGGTCAGGGCGGCGGAGGCTCGCAGCCGCAGGCACAGCGCCCGCGCACGCTGTACGCTTTCAACCGTCGGCTGAAGCCCGGCGAGCGCCCGTCGGCGCGCCGGGATGAATAGCCGCGCCGGTGAGAGCGCACGCATGACGACCCGTTCGAGCGTGGAACCCCGCGTACCGGCGACCGTCTCGGCGCAGCCGAGCGAGCGGCGGGTGATCCTGCTGGGTTCGACGGGATCGATCGGCACGCAGACGCTGGACGTGATCGGCCACCTCAACGCACTGCACGAGCGCGGCCAATGGCCGACGCGGTACCGAGTGGTGGGCCTGGCGGCGGGGGGCAACGGAGAACTGGTCGCGCGGCAGGCGGCGGAGTTCTCGGTGCGGGAGGTGGCGCTGGCGCGGGGGCAGGCGCCGGCGGGCACGGCATGGCGGACGGGCGACGGGGCGGCCGAACGTCTGG
>JAEUIX010000136.1 GCA_016794945.1 Phycisphaerae bacterium | reverse complement strand
CGATGAACCCGCCCAGGGCCAGGATGGGCCAGGACTCGCGCGGCACGAGCGCATCGCGGGCGGGGTCGCCGTCGGCGGCGCCGTGCAGCCGGGCCAGGCGGCCGAAGAAGCCGTGGTGCTGCTCGAGGCGGTCGAACTCCTGCGCGGTCAGTGCCGCCGGGCCGCGCTCGTAGAGCCGGCGCAGCAGGCGCAGGTCTTCGAGCAGCAGCGCGGCGGCGGGCTCGGCCCGGGGCGATTGCAGGCCGGTCTCGACGCGCTCGAGCAGCGCGTTGCTCCGCGCGGGGTCGGGCTCGATGTCGCGCAGGACGATCGCCAGGCGCAGCCGGTCGCGGTCGCGCAGATCCGCGGCCATGCCGAGGAGCGAATCGGCCGCGGACCGGGCGATCGCCGGCTCGGCGCGGAAGCGGACCGCCAGGCGCGAGACGATCGTGAGGCCGTCGTTTCCGGGCGGCTCGATGCCGGTCGGTGCGCCGGCGGGTGGGGCGGCGCGGGACGAAGCGGCGGATTGCTGGAGGTAGACGGTCAGCCCCAGCAGCACGAGGGCGATCATCCACGCGAGCATGGCGGCGCGGGCGGAGCCGGGCTCGTGGGGCGCGAAGTGCTGGGGGGGCGACATGGGGGGATTATCGGGCGGGCGGGCCGGCGGGGCGCAGGCGAAACGGCGCGGTAGGCTGTGGCGATGGGACCAGGGAACGAATCGGGCACGGGATCGACCGGCGGCGTGGGTGACTCAGGGACCGGCAGTGAAAGGTCCGGCGGAGCGCCGGCGGGGCCGGATTTCGGCGTGCAGCGGGAGGACCTGGTGCGGCTGTACCTGAGCACGCGGCACGTGCCGTGCCCGGGGTGCGGCTACGACCTGCACGGCGTCGTCGGCCCGCGGTGCCCGGAGTGTGAACTGCCGCTGCGCGTGGAGCTGCGGGGGGAATCGATGCCGCGGCACCTGTGGCTGCCGGTGGCGGCGCTGGTGGGCGTGGTGGTGATGTCGGGGCACTGGTTGCTGCTGGCGAACCTGTGGCGGTTCTTCGATCACAATGGGGGTATGGCATTGGGGTTCGACGCGTGGACGGTGGACCTGTTGACGGTGGTCGCTTCGTTCCCGATCGCCGGGTTCGGCATGTTCGTCGGATGGCGCGCGATGCTGGCGCGCCCGGGCGTATCACCGTACGCGGGGTACTTCTGGTGCGCCGTGGTGCTGTCATTGAACTGCGCGACTTACTTGGTGCAGATGATCATTCGTGAGGTTCAATGAACAGCCGCCCGCCGGAGCCAGACCCGATGCTGCGGTCGTTCCTGGCGGAGCGGGATGCGCCGTGCCCGAGTTGCGGCTACAACCTGCGCGGGCTGACCGGGTCGCGCTGCCCGGAGTGCGACCAGGCGCTGGAACTCCGGGTGGGGCTGGTGGAGCCGCGCCTGGCGGCGTGGGTGGCGGGGCTGGTGGGCCTGGCGACCGGCACCGGGTTCAGCGGGCTGCTGGTGCTGTATTGGCTGACGGTGATCGCTCAGCGGGGCAGGGCGGTCCGAGCCGATCAGTTCGTCCTGGTGACCGGCGGCGGGCTGGTGGTCGAAGGGCTGGCGATGTGGGCGTGGCTGCGGTTCGGCGCGGCGATCCGGCGGCTGCCGTCGCCGGCCCGGCGCGTGTTGGCGCTGGGGTGCTGGGCTTTAACCGGCGCGAACTTCTGGGTGTTTGCGTTCGCGGTTCGCTGACCGGCGACGGGATGGGCGCACGTCAGTCGGCGTCGGCCGCCGGGGCGGCGCGCCTGGACCTGGGCTGCCAGCGCGTCTTGAGCGCGTGCTCGACACGGAGCAGGTCGAGGCACTTGCCGACGGTGAAGTCGATGATGTCGTCGATGCCGGTGGGGCCGAGGTAGAAGCCGGGGTTGGCCGGGGCGATGATGCCGCCGGCGAGGGTGACGGCTTCCATGTTGCGGATGTCGATGTAGGACAGCGGTGACTCGCGGTGCACGAGGATGAGCGGCCGGCGCTCCTTGAGCGTGACCATGGCGGCGCGCCCCAGCAGGTTGGAGCCCGAGCCCGCGGCGATGTACCCCAGCGCGGTGCTGGAGCACGGGACGACCACCATGCCGTCGTGGAGGAACGAGCCGCTGGCGATGACGGCCCCGACGTCCTTGTGGGGGTGGATGTAGAGGCGGTCGGCGAGGATGGCCCGCTCGTGCGCGACCCACGACGGCAGCAGCGAGGGCACGTCGAGCCGGCTGATGTCGAGCTCGTCGTGCAGCAGCCGCCGGCCGTACTCGGTGACGACCAGGTGCACCTCGTGCCCGCCGGCGATGAGCAGGTGCAGCAGGCGCGTGGCGTAGAGCGCGCCCGAGGCGCCGGAAATGCCGACGACGAAGCGGCGGCCGGAGCGCGGGGCCAACGCCGCGGCGTGGCTGTACCGGCCGTTGGGGGACGGATCGGGCTGTCGGCGGGCGGGCTTGCGGGCCACGGGCAAGGATAGGAACGGGCGAGCGGCGGGAGTGATACGCTGGGCTGCGGGGCGAGGCGGTGCTGGCCGCGGACCTGAAGATGGAGGCGCACGGATGAAGACCACGGGATGGATGCTGGCGGCGGTGGTGGGGGTGGCGGCGGCGCTGGCGGGGTGCCACGGCGGGTACTCGTCGTGGCCTCCGGTGGGCGGGAACACGGCGGACAACAACATCAACGGCGGGTCGATGCCGGTGGTGATGGCGACGGCGTTGCGCTGGACGGCGCTTCGCTACCCGCCGGTGGCCGAGCCGGAGGTGGGCGTGGAGTACGACGTTCCGTTCGCGGTGAACCTGCCGCCGGGCTCGAGCGACTCGACGTACGAGAGCGTGGTGGGGTGGATCGGTCCGCTGGCGAACCCGATGACGCCGCAGACCGAGTCGCTGCCGACGTACCACGTGCGCCGGGTGGAGATCCGCGGGCCGGTGGCGGAGGTGGACATCGTTCGTCCGGTGGTGGGGCTGACGCCCGGCCCGGACGGGCAGACGGTGTACCAGGGGGTGACCGCGCTGCTGCGCGGCGGGCAGCACCCGTGGAAGGTGGAGAGCCACCGGGTGTTCCCGCTGGGGCTGATGGACGTTCCGGCGCGGACGTACAAGCCCGAGTCGGTGCGGCGGCCGATCTCGACGTCGCCCGCGCGCGAGCCGGGCGCCGGCGCAGCGCCGGCCGGCGAGCCGGAGGCGCCGGAACCGATCCCGGCGTCGGAGCCGATGCGCCCGTCGGGCGACGGACGCTGAACGGGCGGGGCGCCGTGGAACAGGAGGCGGACGCATGGGAACGCTGACGAGGGCGCGGCGGCGGGGCGCGGGCGGTCGGTCGGAGCGGGGCGCGGAGGCGTGGGGGCGGCGTCACCTGCTGCAGCTGCGGGGCATGAAGGGTTCCGAGTTGCGGCGGATCCTGAGCACGGCGCGGACGTACGAGGCGCAGCTGAGCGGGGCGCGCGGGTTGGGGGCGGTGAACAGCGAGCTGCGCGGGCGGGTGGTGGCGAACCTGTTCTTCGAGGATTCGACGCGGACGCGTTCGAGCTTCTCGGTGGCGGCGCGCCGCCTGGGGGCGGAGGTGATCGACCTGACGAGCGTCGGTTCGTCGGTGAGCAAGGGCGAGACGGTCAGCGACACGGCGCTGAACATCGCGGCGATGGGCGTGGACGCGATGGTGATCCGCCACCGCAGCAGCGGGGCGTGCCACCTGGTGGTGCGGACGCTCGAGGGGCGGCGGCGTGACGGGGCGGCCGAGGCGCGGGGCGACCTGTCGGCCTCGCGGGGCTGCTCGATCGTCAACGCGGGGGACGGGCGGCACGAGCACCCGACGCAGGGACTGCTGGACATCTACACGCTGGCGCACCGGTTCGGGCGGCTGGAGGATTTCGACCTGCGGGGCCTGACGGTGGCGATCATCGGCGACGTGGCGTCGAGCCGCGTGGCGCGGAGCGACATCGCGGGCATGAGCGAGCTTGGGGCGCGGGTGATCTGCGTTGGCCCGCCGGGGCTGGTGCCGACGGGGCTGCGCAGCCTGGGGTGCGAGGTGAGCCACGACCTGGACGCGGTGATCGGCAAGGTCGACGCGCGGAACGTGCTGCGCATCCAGTTCGAGCGGCACGACGCCCGCGGCGCGGCGGGGGGCGAGAACAGGCCGGCGGCCAGTAGCAGCAGCGTGATCGCGAGCATCCGCGAGTACAGCGAGCTGTACGGGATCAACGCGCGCCGGGCGGCTCGGATGCGCCGCAACGCCATCGTGATGCACCCGGGGCCGATCAACCGCGGGGTGGAGCTGACGGCCGACGTCGCCGACAGCCAGCGGTCGATGGTGCTGGCGCAGGTGAGCCACGGCGTGGCCGTGCGCATGGCGGTGCTGAGCCTGTGCGTCGGGGCGACGGCCTGAGG
>JAEUIX010000134.1 GCA_016794945.1 Phycisphaerae bacterium | reverse complement strand
GCGACGAGGCGGGCGTCGGCGGCGTCGCCGACCGAGCAGCAGCCCTGGTGGCCGAGCCGGACTTTGACGGGGTCGCAGCCGGCGGGCGTGGCGTCGAGCGTCGGTTCATCGAGGCGGTCGCCGGGGGAGCCCAGGCGCATGAAGCAGCCCACGACGTCGTAGCCGCGCTGCTGGAGCAGGGCCGCTGCGACGGAGGAATCGACGCCGCCGCTCATGGCGCAGAGCACCTTGGGCCGCGGGTTGGACGGGCCGCCGTTCACGGCAGATCGTAGGGAAGGGCCGGTCTGGGGCCGTGCGCGGGGAGGTCAATCGCGGGTGAGGCGGGAGCCCGGCGCATCGGCCATTTCGCGGCTGCGCTGGCGGAAGCGCTGGTCTCGGGCGTGGAGGTCGTCGGCGTTGCGGCGCGACCATCGGAGCGAAGCGCCCAGGGACCAGACGCCGGCGACGAACATCGCGATGGGAACGCCGAGGATGGCCGAGAACCCGATGACGGCCATCGTGCCGATGCCGTATACGCCGAGGAACAGGGCGTAGAGGGGGCTGAGCGACAGCAGGCCGGCGGCCAGCGGTATGGAGACGACCGCGCCGCGCATGCGCGCGGCGGCGAAGTCGTCGTCGCATGCTGAGGCGACTTCGAAGAGCCAGCGGGCCGCGGCGCCAAGGGCCAGCCCCCCGGCAACCCCGCCCAGCACGCCGAGCCACATGAGCCGGTCGGCCCAGGCTCCCGAACCGGGCCCGCCGAGCGCGGCGGAGATGGACGCAGAGACGATGGTGAGCACCAGCGCCGCCTGGGCGGCGCAGACCCACAACGCGACGGGGCGAGCCGGCAACCGGGCGGCGGTGGCGATGCCGCCGCGCTCGCCGCCGTGCGAGCCCCAGTGCAGCAGGAGGGTCCAAAGGCCGAGGCACCACAGCACCGCGCCCGGGAGCGCGGATGCTGCCAGTGCGACGGCGACGATGCCTGGGGGCGCGTCGAGCCCGCTGTTGCGGGCGATGATGAGCACCCAGGCGAGCAGCCATCCGCCCGCGAGCAGAACGATGCCGAGGCAGAGGGTCGAGCCGATGACGCCCAGGCGGCGGAACTCGCCGGGGGAAAGGTCCTGGAAGCTGGCCGGGCCGCGCTTGGCGATCGATGTGCTGATGCGCTCGCCGACGATGCGCTCGCCGCACTCGGGGCAGACGCCGTTCTCAGGAAGCCCCTGCAGGGCGTAGCCGCAGCGGCGGCAGAGGCGGTCGTCGGTGATCACGTCGGGCGCCCCCGGCGGACCGCCGGTTGCCTTGATGCGACTGGCGAGCCACTTGGGATCGACGTTCATGGGTCGACCGAGTTCCGAATGGGGCCGTTGGCGTTGCGGAGGCGTCAGCGTGCCGACACGGCGACCGCTGCTTCGACGGCGTTCCTGAACATGAGCAGGCCGGGCGTGTCGCCGGCGCGTGCGTCGGGAGTGAGGCGGGTCCAGAACGGGTGGCGGGACCAGTCGAGGTAGCGTTCGGGGTGGGGCATGAGACCGAAGATGCGGCCCGAGGCGTCGCAGATACCCGCGATGTCGGCGGTGGAGCCGTTGGGGTTGTCACCGGGTGCGTAGCGGAGGGCGATCTGGCCCGAGGCGGCGAGCCGCTGCACGGTGTCGTCCGTCGCGGCGACGAAGCGGCCTTCGCCGTGGGCGATGGGCAGGGTGAGCGTGTCGGGCCCGAAGCGAACAACCAGGCCGCGGGTCCAGATGCAGGGGCTCGCGGGGTCGGGCAGGACGCGGCACCAGCGGTCGATGAAGCGGCCGCCGGCGTTGAAGGTCAGGGTGACTTCCTGGGCGGGCGCGGCGTCGAGCGGCCAGGCTTCGCCGGTGGCGGGGCCGGGCAGGAGCCCGGCCTGGGTGATGATCTGGAAGCCGTTGCACGCGGCGATCATGGGCACGCCGCGCGACGCCGCGGCGCGGAGGGCGGGGTAGAGGTTCCGGCGGAGTTTCATCGCGAAGATGCGGCCGGAGGCGATGTCGTCGCCGAAACTGAAGCCGCCGGGGAACCCGATGAGGTCGAAGCGGTCGACGAGCGCGGGCTCGGCGATGAGGCGTTCGAGATGGAGGGTCTGGGCCTGTGCGCCGGCACGCTCGAAGGCGCGGGCCATTTCGGTGTCGCAGTTTGTGCCCGCGGCGCGGACGACCAGCGCGCGGGCGATGGGGGCGGGCATGGACCGAGTGTAGGGACGCGGGCGGGCCGGGCGCTTAGGGTTCCGGCATGAGCGGGCGGGTTGCGTACGAGCGATGGGGGACTGAGATCGACGGGGCGTCGATCGAGCAGATGGATGCGGCGTGCTCGTTGCCGGTGGCTCGCGCCGGGGCGCTGATGCCCGATGCCCACGTGGGGTACGGGCTGCCGATCGGCGGGGTCTTGGCGACCGAGGGGGCGATCATCCCGTACGCGGTGGGGGTGGATATCGCGTGCCGAATGCGGCTGACGGTGATGGACGTTCCGCCGGAGGCGCTGGAGGGGCCCGAGCGGGCGCGGCTGGTGCGGGCGATCGAGACGCAGACGCGGTTCGGCGTGGGAGCGCAGTTCGACACGCCGCGGGAGCACGCGGTGATGGACGAGGACTGGAGCGTCTCGCCTGTGACGCGCGCGTGCAAGGACCGGGCGTGGCGGCAACTCGGCACGTCGGGGTCGGGGAATCACTTCGTGGAATGGGGCGTGCTGACGGTGGCGGAGCCGGGGGCGGCGCGGCCGGAGTCGACGGAGCGGACGGTGGAAGGCGGGAGCGGCTGGCGGTGGGACCTCCAGCCGGGGCGGTACCTGGCGCTGCTGTCGCACTCGGGGTCGCGCGGGGTGGGGGCGCAGGTGTGCGAGCACTACAGCCGGCTGGCGATGCGGCTGCGTCCGTTCCTCGAGGGCGAGCGGCGGCGGCTGGCGTGGCTGGACATGGACTCCACGGAAGGGCGGGAGTATTTCGAGGCGATGAACCTGATGGGCAGGTACGCGGCGGCGAACCACGAGACGATTCACCGGGCGATCGTGGCGGACGTCGGCGCGGGCGTGCTTGGTTACGTTGAGAATCACCACAACTTCGCGTGGAAGGAGCGGCACACGGTCGGGGGCGTGGAGCGGGAACTGGTCGTTCACCGCAAGGGGGCGACGCCGGCGGGCAGGGGCGTCATGGGTGTGATCCCGGGATCGATGACCGCGCCGGGGTACGTGGTGGTGGGGCTCGGGTCGGGGGCGTCGCTGAGCTCGGCGAGCCATGGCGCGGGGCGGCGGATGTCACGGACCAGGGCTCGGGCGTCGCTGTCGTGGAATGAGGTGAGGCTGCGGTTGGCCGAGGCGGGGGTGGAGCTCCTGTCGGCGGGGCTCGACGAAGCGCCCGGGGTGTACAAGGACATCGCGGCCGTGATGGAGGCGCAGCGTGACCTGGTGCTGCCGGTGGCGCGGTTCGACCCCCGGATCGTCAAGATGGCGCCGGATGGAGAGCGGGCGGAGGATTGAG
>JAEUIX010000124.1 GCA_016794945.1 Phycisphaerae bacterium | reverse complement strand
GAAGGACGTGCGCGGCGAACTCTGCACCGTCATCCGCTGCGTCATCGAACCCAAGCACACCGAGCGGGTGGTCTACATCTCCAAGAAGGACAAGCTCCCCCGCCGCTACGAGCAGGTCCGCCTGGACGGCGGCCGCAAGGCGCGCGTCTGGGAACTCTGGAACGTCGAGACCGGGCTGAAGATCACCGCCAACGACCTGCGCATCGCCCTGCCCCCGGGGTACACCGAGGTCAAGGAAGCCGCGCCCGCGCCGACCGCCCCGGCCAACCCCGCCAACCCGGCCCTCCCGCCCGCGCCGGCGGCGCCCGGTGTCGCGCCCGGCGGCCTGAGCAAGGGCGCCGACGCCCCCGGCTTCACCCTCGCCAAGGCCGACGGCAGCGGCAACGTGTCGCTCGGTCAGTTCAAGGGCAAGGTCGCCGTCGTCGGATTCTGGGGCCCGGTCTTCGAGAGCAGCAAGCAGCTCGCCGGCGCGCTCGAGGGCGTGCAGAAGCAGTTCGGCGACAAGGTCTCCGTCGTCGGCATCGCCTGCCGCCAGGGGGCCGACAACGCCGACACCGTCCGCACCTTCCTGAGCACCCAGAAGGCCACGTTCCCCGCCGCCCTCGCGGGCGACTCGGCCGCGGCCCAGTACAACGTCCGCGGGTTCCCCAGCGTCTGCATCATCACGCCCGACGGCAAGGTCGCCGCCTTCGTCGAAGGGGGCGTGAGCGCCGAGATGCTCGCGGGCCTGGTCGAAGCGGCCCTCAAGCCCGCCGGCAACTGACCCCGGTCCGACCCGCTCCGATGCTCGCGCCGCCACCGGCCCGTCCCGGCCGCGGCGCGGTACACTCGGCCAAGACCGGAGGCACGACCATGACCCGCTCGACCGCACGCCGCCTGATCGCCGGAGCCCTGACCGCCGCGCTGGCCTTCGCCGCCGGCTGCGACGAGTCCGACGCCGGGTCGGTCAAGATCAAACTCAAGCCCGACGGGGGCGGCTCGATCACCGCCGCCTGCCTCACCGTTCCCGCCGCCGGGCCGGCCGAGGCCGCGATGCCGGGCGTCACCTGGCAGGCCCGCGGGGGCGTCATCGCCTCCACCGGCGAATTCGCCGCCCTCAACGGCCTGGCGCTCGCCGACGCCGCGTTCTCCACGTTCAAGGAAGGCGACGCCACCGTGACGGTGCTGCGCCTGCCCCGCGGGGCCGCGGCCCGCTGGCCCGCGGTGCTGAGCGTTCCCGCCGCCGCCCGCGAGCAGGCCGGCAAGATCCTCGACCCGGACGCCGCCGACCAGAAGCGCGCCAGCAAGATCGGTACGACCGGCAAGTTCGAGATCCACTGGCCGGGCAGGAAGATCGTCAGCCACGGCGTCGACGCCAAGAAACGGGGACTCTCCAGCGACGCCGAACGCGACACCGCCACGCTCATCGTCCCGCTCGACTGGATGCGGACCGACGGCGAGCCCGTCGAGTGGCGCATCACCTGGGAGTGAGCCCCGGCCGGTGGCCGCGCCGCGGCTTGCCGCTACCCTTGGCCCATGCCGCACATCATCGCCGAGCCCTGCGTCGGGACCAAGGACACCTCTTGTGTAGAGGTCTGCCCGGTGGACTGCATCCACCCCACCAAGAACGAGCCCGAGTTCGGCAAGACCGACCAGCTGTTCATCGACCCCAACACCTGCATCGACTGCGGCCTGTGCGTGGACGAGTGCCCCGTCAAGGCCATCTTCCCCCAGGAAGACCTGCCCAAGGAGTGGAACAAGTACGTGCAGGTGAACCTCGACTACTACAAGGCCAAGCAGTAACACGGCTCGACCCATGACACGGGCCTCCGACCACGACCGCGCCATGCACGCGCTGGACAACACCGGCTTCGTTGTCGGCACGCAGATCACCATGGCCATGGAGCAGGCGTTCCGCGGGTTGGCCAAGCAGCTCTCGGGCGCCATGGCCCAGGCCCTGGCTGCGCTGGTCGGTCAGCAGCCCTCGGCCGGGGCGGCGGCCGGTCCCGCTCCCGATGTCGCGCTGGCGCGTTCCGAGCTGGTCAAGGCCGTGGCCCAGAGCCGGGCCTCGATGTCGCAGGAGGCCGAAGCGCGGGCCCAGGCCGCCGCGCGGCTCACCCCGGCCCACGCCCTGGCCATCCTCGCCGGGGCCGCCGAGCACCTGGCCGGGCTGCCCGACGTGACCAGCGGCCCGCTGAGCGACGAGCAGGCGGCGGACCTGCTGAGCCTGGCGATCGCCGAGGACCCGCGCTGGTCCGCGTGGATGCGCACGGTGATGCCGGTGATGCAGGAGATCGCGCCACGCCAGTGAGCGCGCCCCCGGGGACGGATCCCTCGTTCCGGTCCGTCCCGCCCGAAGGGCGCTTGCATCGGGCGGCGGTTCTGTCATACTCACGCGGTCGGCCAGTCTCGACGTCGTTCGCCCGGTGTGTCGTGGCACAAAGGAGGCGTTCATGTCGCAGTTCCGATCTGTCGTCCGCAGCCCCGACGGCGAGAACGCCGCACCGGAGGCCAAGCCCAAGATGGTCTTCAGCCAGGCCGCCGTCTCGACCGTGGAGTCTTCGTGGAAACGCAAGTGCAACCTCTCGGGCTCCGGCGCCACGCACGTGCGCACCTTCACCGGCAAGATGAACGCCACCGGCCTGGAGCACCTCGACAAGCACATCAACGAGTGGCTCGACAATCACCCCGACGCCGAGGCCAAGTTCTCCACGCTGCAGGTCGGCGAGATGAACACCAGCCTCGGCAAGGAGTCGGTCCTGGTCGTGCAGGTCTGGATCTGACCGCGCCGGCCGGCTCCAACGCATGATCTCCCACGCGCCGGCCAGCCTGATCGAGCCCAAGCCCTCCCGCACGCCCGACGCCGGCCCGCCGCCGCGATTCAGCGTCATCATCCCCGCGTTCAACTACGGCCGGTTCCTGGGCGCGGCCGTCGACTCGGCCCTGGCCCAGCAGGGCCCGACGTTCGAGGTGATCGTCGTCGACGACGGCTCGACCGACGAGACGCCCCAGGTCATGGCACGCTACGCCGACCGCATCGTGGCGATGCGCCAGCCCAACGCCGGCCCCTTCGCCGCCTGCCGCGCCGCCTTCGAGGCGGCCCGGGGCGACTGGATCACCGTCTTCGACGCCGACGACCGCCTGGCCCCCGGCGCGCTGGAGGCGCTGGCCCGCGCCATCGACGCCAGCCCCGGCTGCGGCGTCGCGGTCGGCCCCTGGCGCTCGGTCGACGCGCAGGGGCGCGAGCGCGACGACCCGTTCGTCCCCCCGCGCGGCGAGCGGCTGGCCGACTTCGACGCGTTCATCCGCGGGCGCATGCGCTTCGTCACCGGCGCCGCGGCCATCCGCCGCACGGCCCTGAGCGTCTTCTACGGCTTCCGCCGCCTGCTGCCGCGAGGCATGGAGACGATCGTCTTCGCCCACCTGCTGCTGCGCGAGCGGTTCGCCGTTGCCGATCGGCCGCTGCTGCTGGTGCACGACCACCCCGGCCGCCTGCGCGAGCGCCAGCACGAGCACGGCATCACCACCGCCGACAGCGTCGATGTGATGTTCGACTCGTCCATGATCGACGCCGAGGCCGCCCGCCGCCGGCCCCTGTTCGAGGCCTGGCTGCTCCGCGAGCGGGCGCGCCTCCTGTACCGCCAGCGCCGCCCCCGCGAGGCCCTGGCGGCGTTCGCCCGCGCGGTCCGGCGCGACCCCCGATCCCTGCTGGACCTGCGCAACGCCCGGCGGGCCCTGGTCAGCGCCGCGGCGTGCCTGGCGGTTGCCGATCCGCCGCCGGAGCCCGGCCGGCGCGACGTGGCGCTGCGCCTGCCGCACCCGCGCCGGCAGCGTGCCGATTTCCTGGCCGACCCGCTGGGATTCATCCGGCGCGCCGGCAGCCTGGCCGCCGCGGTGATCTGCAGCGCCCCCACGCCCACGTGCGTGCTGTTCCACCCCGACGACGCCCGGCACGTGCTGGTCACGCAGGCGCGGCGGTACGCCAAGACCGGTTTCATCGATACGTGGCGCCGCTACCTCCGCCGCAGCATCATCAGCA
>JAEUIX010000112.1 GCA_016794945.1 Phycisphaerae bacterium | reverse complement strand
TGCGAGGTGCGCTACGAGCTGCAGGCGGCCCGGCTCACGATCGATCTGGCGGTGATCAACCGGGGCGGGGGTCCCATGCCCGCCGGCTGCGGCCTGCACCCGTACTTCCCGCGCCGGCTGTGGGACGAGCGCGACCGCCTGGAGATCGAGGCGCCCTGCGCCGGCCGCTACCCCTCGCGCGACACCGTCCCGTCGGGCCCGGCCGAAGACGATGCGCTGTGCCGGCGGTTGCGTTCGCTGGCGCCTCTGGAGGATTCGGTCCGCGGGTCGGAGATCTTCGGCGGGTTCGGCGGGCGTGCGCGGCTGGTCTGGCCGGCCAGCGGCGTGGAGCTGACCATCGAGGCGTCGCCCAACCTGGGGCACCTGGTGCTGTTCTGCCCGCACCGGCGCGACGATGCGCCGTCGCCGCTGCCCCACGTGGCCCTGGAGCCGCAGAGCCACGTGACCGACGCGATCAACCTCGCCGAGTCGGGCCGGCCGGGCACGGGGCTGGCGGTTCTCGGCCCGGGTGAGCGCCTGCAGACGCGGACCGTGCTGGAGGCACGCTCGCGCTGAGCCCGACCATGGCGACCTACCTGCTGAAGACCGAGCCTTCGGAGTTCTCGTACGGCGACCTGGACCGGCGGGGCCCGAGCCGCTGGGACGGCGTGAGCAACGCGCAGGCGCTGGAGGTCGTTCGGAGCATGCGGGTCGGCGACGAGGCGTTGATCTACCACACGGCCGCCGAGAAGCGCATCGCGGGCCTGGCCAGGGTGGTGCGGGCGCCGTACCCCGACCCCAAGCGTCCCGCACTGACCGCCGACGGGCGGGTGAAGTTCCCGGTGGTGGACCTGCGTGCGGTGCGCCCGGCCGGCAGGCCCGACGCGACGCTGGCGGCGATCAAGGCCGATCCGCGCTTCGCGGGCCTGGCGCTGGTGCGGCATTCGCGCCTGAGCGCGATGGCGGTTCCCCCGGAGCTCGACGCGGCCCTGCGGGCCCTTGCCGGGCTGTAGCAACGCGGCCGATGTGCGGGGAATTCGCGGGGATTCACGCCCCCGGGACCCCTACGATCGGGCGTATGCACACCGTCACCGCACCGGCCTCCCTGCGCGCCCTGCTGACCGACCTGGTCGACTACGCCGGGCTGTTCCCGCCGGCGAAGCTGGACATGACCTCGGCGGTCGAGACCTACGCCCGTCACGTCCGCGGGCCGTTCGCGTGGGGGATCGCGCGGTTCGTCTGCCCGGTGTCGCGGCTGAACGAGTGGGCGGCCGCCGCGGATCGGCACCTGTCGGCCCTCCCGTCGGACGATGCCTCGGCCCCGCCGGAGCCGTGGAAACTGACGGTGCTGATCGACGGGAAGCTGTCGGACAACCTGCAGGCGATCGACCGGTTCAACGATGCGCACGCCGCGGGCAACGGCAACGGCAACGGGCACGCGCACAAGCACGCGCACAACGCGGTGGTGGACACGATCGAGATGAAGGTGCAGACACCCGACACGATCGACCAGGCGATGGACCTTCTGCCCGAGGAGCTGTACCCGTTCTTCGAGATCCCGGCGGACGGGGACCTGCGGAGCTTCGCCACGTGCCTGGCGGGGATGGGCGCCGGGGTGAAGATCCGCACGGGGGGCGTGACGCCCGAGCTGTTCCCGGCGCTGGAGCGCGTGGCCGACTTCCTGATCGCGTTCCACACGGCCGAGGTGCCGTTCAAGGCCACGGCCGGCCTGCACCACCCGGTGCGCGCGGTGCAGCCGCTGACCTACGAGCCCGGGTGCGCGACGCACACGATGCACGGGTTCCTGAACGTGTTCGCGGGCGCTGCGCTGCTGCGCGAACTGCGCATCAATCGCGACACGCTGCTGAAGGTCCTGGGCGAGACCGACGGCGGCGCGTTCAAGTTCGACGACGACGGGCTGACGTGGCGGCAGCTGCGACTGACGACGGCGCAGATCAAGGCGGCGCGGGAGAACTACGCCATCTGCTTCGGCTCGTGCTCGTACGACGACCCGATCAACGACCTGCAGAAGCTCGGCGTGCTGTGAGCGGCCGCGGGACGGCCGGCGGTCAGACGCCCAGCTGTACCGGCTGGGGCTTGGGCACGTAGTTGGGCGCCACGCTCAGGCCCAGGCCGACGCGCTTGCCGCCCTGGAACCGCGGGGGGATGCCCTCGTCGTCCACGATGCGCTGAATGGCCATGATGCCCTCGATGAGCTGCTCGGGGCGGGGCGGGCATCCGGGCACGTAGACGTCCACGGGCACGAACTGGTCGACGCCCTGCACCACGGCGTAGGTGTCGAACACCCCGCCGGTGCTGGCGCACGCGCCCATCGAGATCACCCACTTCGGCTCGGCCATCTGCAGGTAGATGCGCTGCAGGACGGGCATCATCTTGGTGCTCACGCGGCCGGCGACGATCATCAGGTCGCTCTGGCGCGGGCTGAAACGCACGGCCTCGGCCCCGAACCGCGCCACGTCGTAGCGTGAGCACGCGGTGGCCATGAGTTCGATGCCGCAGCACGCCGTGGCGAAGGGCATGGGCCACAGACTGCTCCGGCGCGCCCAGTTGATCACCCGGCGCAGCTGCGTCGTCACGAACGTATCGACCGGAAGTGCTGCTTCAAGACCCATCGATCGCTCCCAATCACGCCCCGCCGTTGCCGCGTGCCTCGTTGTTGCCCCGGCCGCGCCCGCCTCGGATCGCCGGCCCGGTCAGCGGTTGCGCTGCTTGGGCGGGTTCGGATCGCCGAACACCGTCTTCTCCCACTTGGGCGTTTCGTAGAAGGGTCGGGAGATCTCCACGGTGTCGGACCCCGGACCCGTGGCCCGCACCACGCGCTCCTCGCACCCGCCGACGACGCCCACGCCTCCCGCCACGCCCAGCAGCAGGCCGGCGACGGCCACGGTCCGGATGGGGCTCTTGTTCTGGTTCACGGCGGAGGCTCCGGGCCCGCGAGTTGGGCATTCGTTCACACGAGTTTAGCTGGGCCGGCAACGCCCGACGAGGCGGCGTCTGTCAGGGTGGCGCCCGGCCGGACAGCCATCTTGGCCTCCTCCCCCATGGGCGCGGGGTGAGCCCGACCGGCCGCCAGTTGGGCCAGCGACAGGCCCCGCGCCGCGGCGACCTGGGCCGCCCGCAGGCGCAACGAGACCTGCTCGGCGGCCGCCAGCGGGCCGGCGGTGTGACCCAGCGCCTCCGAGCCGAGCGCCGCGGCAACGACCTCGGCGGCGTCGATCCGTTCGATCGGCCGGGCGGGGGCGTAGGCCTCGCCGCGGCGGGCGCCCGCGGATTCGGCCAGGCGGTTGAGGAGCCCGGCGGCGGCGAGGCGGGTCAGGGCCCGCCGGACGATGGCCGGGTCGAGGTCGGACTGCTGGATGATCCACGCGGGCTCGGCCGCGCCGCCGCGTGAGAACTTCCAGGCCACGAGCGTCATGACGGACAGTGCGGCGTGTGGGTCGATGGGAGCACCGGCGAACGGTGTGCGGGCGGAGTCGGACCAGGCTCGCCGCAGGGCGCGGACGTGCCCGTGCTGCACGACGTACGCCAGGCGCAGGCCGGCGAGCACGACGAACCAGGTGACGTACACCCAAAGCAGGAACAGCGGCACCAGGGCCAGCGACCCGTAGAGGTTCTGCAGCGCCCCGCCCCGCAGGTAGAGGCCGAAGGCGGCCTTGGCCGCCTCCATGCCCACGGCGGCGGCCAGCGCGCCGGCGAGGGCCGCGCCGAAGCGCACCTTGGTGTTGGGCAGGGTCAGGTAGAGCGTGCCGAGCAGCGCGGAGCTGATGGCCACGGTGACGGCGAAGCCGCTGATCCTCACGAGCCACGGCCCGGCGCCGGCGTGACCGTCGGCCAGCGACGCGGCGAGGGCACGGAACTGATCGGCCGCGGCGAAGGAGGCGACCAGGAGCATCGGCCCGGCGGTGATGATGAGCCAGTTCTGCGTGAAGCGGCGGACGATGCTGCGCCCGCGCTGCACGCCGAAGACGCCGTTGAAGGCCAGCTCCATCTGGTTGAGAAGGCTGACGCCGGCGTAGATGAGGGTGGCGGCGCTGACCAGGCCGATTCCCGTGAAATTCAGCCCGCTGAAGCCGGCGACGAGCCTGGCGATCCAGGACTGGATGTTCTCGGTGCCGGCGTCGCCGACGGCAATCTGCGAGAGCCCGGTGAGTTCGAGGAAGCTGTAGAGGGAGCGTTCGACCAGCGAGTCGGTGTCGCGGAACAGCCGCATGAGCAGGAACGACAGCAGCAGCAGCGGCACGAGGCTGAAGATGGTCCTGTACGCCAGGGCCGCGCTCATCTGGGCGATGGGCGCATCGCCGATGACGGACCGCAGGGTGAAGGCCGCGCGGGCCAGCAGCCCCGCCGGGGCCGGGGCGGCCGCGGGCTCGGCGGCGGCCGTGTCCGGCGCAGGGGGGGTCACGCGCCGTGCTCCGCGTCGGAGAACGGCCGGCGGAGGGCGGCCAGTTCGGCGCGGTCGAGCTCGCGCCAGTTGCCGGGCGCCAGGCCGCTGAGCGTGAGGGGGCCCAGGCCGACCTGCTCGATGCGCGTGGCGCGCAGCCCGGCTTCGGCCAGCATGTCGTCGAGGTGGCGGTGCTTGCCGGCACGCACCGAAATCTCCAGCACGGTCTTCTCCTGCGCGCGTTCGTCCTTCAGGCCCGCCGCCAGACGCGAAGCCACCCGGACCAGGATCTGGCCGGCGCGCCCCCCGGCCTCCCGCGCTGCGCGGGCGGCCTTGATGTTCAGACCGCGCTCGAGGTCCGCGGCGTAGGCGCCGTCGATCGCGCCCTTGACCGTCACGCGGTAGGTCCGGGTCGCGCCGTGCCGGGCGTGCGTCAGCCGCTCGGTCAGGTCGCCGTCGTTGGTGAGCAGGACCAGGCCCGAGGCGTGGAACTCCAGACGCCCGACGGGGAAGAGCCGCGCCCCGGCCGGGTGCTTGACCAGGTCCACCACGGTGGGCCGCTCGAACTGGTCCCGCGTGGAGCAGACGACGCCCGCCGGCTTGTAGAGCATGACGTACAGCTTGCGGGCGTCGGCCGGGCGTTCGCCGGTGGCCGCGCGCAGGGGCCGGCCGTCGACGACGACCTTGTCGGCACGCGGGTTGACGAAGACCGGCAGCCGGTTGGCGATCGTTCCGTTGACCTCGACCATGCCCGCTTCGATCATCTCCTCGCAGCGGCGGCGGCTGGCGACCCCCGCGTCGGCCATCAGCCGTTGCAGTCGCACCATCCCCGGCGGGGCGGTGCTGGCGGGCCGCCGGGAGCCCCCGCGGGGGCCGCCCCGGGCGGCGGACGGTTTGCGGCCGGCGCGTGGCATGCCCCATCGTAGAGCCCCGGCGAACCCTTCCCACGCCACGCCACCGGGCAAAAAGATGCGGCACGCCGCGCAACTTTGACGATGACCTGCCGGGGACAGGACGTCCCCGCCGACCAGCCTTGCAGGAGTGCGACATGCCGGAGACCAGCGCCATGACCGTCATCGGGCCCGACACCTTGTTCCGCGGCGAGATGACGTTCCAGTCCGCCGCCCGGATCCTCGGCCGCTTCGAGGGCAAGATCACCAGCCCCGGGCAGGTTGAAGTGGGCGAGGGCGCCCAGTGCAAGGCCACCATCGAGGCCGGCACCGTCATCGTCGACGGGTTGGTCGAGGGCGACATCCTCGCCCGCGAGCGGCTCGAACTCAACGGTTCGGCCCAGATCCGCGGGGACATCACGGCCCTGAAGCTGGTCGTCGCCGAGGGCGCCTCGTTCAGCGGCCACTGCGCCGTCGGCCCCGAGGCGATCAAGGCGGCCGGCGCCGCCCCCAAGGCCGAGGCCCCAGCCGCCGCTGCCCCCGCCGGCACGCCGCGGATCGCTCGATCCACCCGGCCGGCTGAGATCCACGGCTCCGACCTGGACGCCACGCTCTCGGGCCTCGAGGCCAAGCTCGCGTCGTTCGGGAAAGCCCGAGCCGCGGCCGAGTAAGCCCACCACCACCACACCCAAGCCACCCAGGCCCCGGGCAGCGCCCGGGGCCGTTTCGTTTGGCGCCTGGCCCGCGGTTTGCGGTCCGTGGGACGATCATGCTGCGCGCCCGGACTGCGCCATCCCGCACCGTCTGCTGCCTGCACTGCGGCGCCGGCTTCACGGTGGCGGCGCAGGCGATGGTGCTGACCTGCCCGTCGTGCTACAAGCGGGTGACGGTCCAGGACATCGTCATCAACACCGCCCAGAACATGGCGCGGGTCGAGACCTGCGGGCGGGTGGTCGTCCGTCGGGGCGGCAAGATCACCGCCGGCGTGGTTCAGGCGACCGTCGGCGTCGAGGTGCTGGGGGAGCTGTACGCCGGCGCGGTCTGCGCGCCGGTGGTGCACATCGGGCCTCGGGCGGTGTGGCGGGGCGATCTGTCCGCCGCCCGGGTGATCATCGAGCCGGGGGCCAGAGTCCTGTCGGGCAGGTTCCGCATTCAACCCGTGCCTGCTCGCCCGGCCGGCAGCGAGGAAACCGCAGCGTGAAGAAGAACCGCAAGCGCACCGCCGCGAGCGCGGCGCAGAAAGTGCGGCCTGATCGCCGCGCCGAGCCGATGACGTCTGGTCAGGCGCGGGCAAAGTCCGCGCGCCGGCGGAGCCGGTCCATGCCCAACCAGACCACGCAGCGTCCCGAGAAACCGTCCCCCACTGCGACCGAGCCCGAGGCGGCGGCGGTGTTCCTGTCCCCCCGGGTGGTCGATCGCGGCGCGTTCAACGAGTTTGCCGGCGCGCTGCGCCGGCTGGTCGACGAGGCGGCGGCGCACGCCGCCCAGCTCCGGGCCGCCGCCGAACAGGCGACGGACCTGCGCGAGCAGATCCGCGCCGGCGAGCCGAAGCTCGCGGCGGCGGCGAAGGTCATCGCGACGCTGGACCAGCGGGCCGGGCAGGCCGAGGCGCTGCTGGACGCCGCGCGGTCGGCGTCGGGCGGGTTGGAAACGCTCCGCCGCGAGGCCGAGGGGGTTCTGAACCAGAAGCTCGCGGAGTTCCAGGCCCGGCTCGACGAGGCGGCGGCGCGGTCCCGCCAGGCCCTGGAGGCGGTGATCGAGCGTGCGGGCACGGCGATCGCGGCGGCGCACGAAGAGGCGGCGGCGCTGGAAGGACGAGCCAACGGCATCGTGGCCGACGCAGCGGCACGGCTTGACGAGCACGCCACCCTCGGCCGCTCGCGCGTTGAACGCGCGGTGGCTGACGGCGCGGCGGGGGTAGAGGCGGCGGAGCAGCGGGCGGCGGCGCCGGCCGAGCGTCTGCACAGCCTGATCCAGCGGGCCGAAAGGCTGCTGGGGGAGTCGGCGGCGCCGGAGTCGCTGCTGCCGAGTGAACTGACCGCCGAAACGAAGGGCGAGCCCGGGGCGGCCGGCGCCGAGTCGCTGGGCGCTGCGCTGCGCCGGGCGGAAGCGGCCCGCGAGGCCGCGGCGCGCATCGTGCAGGACCTGGACGAAGCCCGCGAGCGTGCCGGCGCAGCGCGGTCGAGCCTGCTCGATTCGCTGGAACACGGGTCGCAGGAGGCTGCCCGACTGGCCGAGCGGGCCGCGGCGCTGCGGGCGAGCCTGGCCGATGCGCTCAGCGCGGCGGACGGCGCCCGCCAGCGGCTGGAGGATCGTCGCGCCGAGCTGCGGGCGGCGCTGGCCGAGCCGCTGGGGGAGATCGACGCGGCGGGGGCGGCGCTGCGAGCGAACCTGGAGCCGCTGATCGCCCGGGCCGAAGCGGCCCGCCAGACGGCGCGGCAGGCCGAGGCCGGGCTGGGCGCGCTGCTGGAGCGCATCGGCGGACTCATGGACGACCTGGCGCCGTGGCGCGGTGTGCTGATCGAGGGCAAGGGGCAGATCCCCGGGCCGATACGCGACCTGGTGGACCAGGTCCGAGCGGAGCTGACGGCCGACCTGTCGAGCATCGCCGACGCGATGCGGAGCATCACGACGCGGGCCGGTTCGCTGGCCGAGCGCGTGCGTCCGCGCGTGTGAGGCGGCGCCGGGGGGCGTCCGGAACGAAACGGGAATGAAAACGGCCCCGGGGGTCTCCCGGGGCCGTGTCGCGATCGGTGCGGATGGGCAACTCGGGTCAGGGCACCCAGAAGATGCGCT
>JAEUIX010000098.1 GCA_016794945.1 Phycisphaerae bacterium | reverse complement strand
CCAGCATCGACTCGGTCACCACCACGCCCGGCCACACCGTCAGCACCAGCACCACGGCGACCACCCACGGCATCAGGGGCTTCATGTGCGCGCGGAACGAAAGCACCGTGCCGCCGTCGGGCAGCACCTGCTCACACGTGGCGATCAGCACACCGTCGAACGGCGCGCCGAACGCGCTGGCCTCGAACACGTCCTGCCCCACCGGGTCCGGGTGGGTGAGGCCGATGGTCTCGAACCCTGCCAGCCGGCCGCGCCGGGCCGCGGCGTCGAGCCGTCCTTCCACCTCAGCCAGCCCGTAGGGCGCAACCAACTCCGGCAGCGGAACGCGCAACGACACGATCGACCCGTCCGAGCCAGCGGGATCGGACGCGGTGGCGGTCGGCGCTGGAGAGGGTGTTTCGCTCATGCGGGGGTCCGATGGCTGTCAGGGTGACTTTATCGGTCCAGCGGGCCCGTTTCCGCAGCGGGGCACAGCCCCGTTGGTTGACTTCCTGTCGGCAGCGCCTGCTGGCACGCCGCTCGCCACTAGGTTCATCGCCAGCGATGAACCGGCAGAACAGCCATCCCGCGTTGCGTCTGGTCAACAGCGATGTTGCCCATCTGCCCGACGCGCTGCCCGGACGCTACAGCCGCCCGGTGGTCGCGGCGTCGCCCGGCCGGGCAATCCCGTCGGCGCCGGGTTCACGCACGGGCGACGAAGCGCGCGCGCGGCGGGATGTCGCCCGCGCCAACGTGCTGGCCTCGGGCATGATGCCGGATGATGCTCGCTGGATCTTCGCGCTTCGGGCCGCCGATGCGCTCGAGGGCGGCATCGCCGCGATCATCCGTCCCGAGGTGCGCCGCAAACTCGTCGACATCGCCGTCCGACTCGGGCTGCGTCCGTTCGACGCGAACCTGATCATCGCCATCGTGCAGGACGGTCGCCGCTCCGGGCGCGGGGCGCTCAACCCCGACTGCGAATCTCGGCTCACGCTCGTGCGTCCGGCCGATCCGCCGCCGAAGCCGGCCGCCTGGCTCGGCCCGCTCATCGGCCTGACCATCCTGGCCTGCATGGCGACCTACGTGATGTGCGCCTGGATCGCCCGCGCCGGATAACCTCGCGCATGCCGGAGCACACGGCCCGCCCGCTCGCACCGGCGTTCGCGCTGCGTGATCAGTGCGGGCGCACCGTCCGTCGAACCGACTTCAGTGGCCGCTGGCTGGTGCTCTACGTCTACCCCGAAGCCGACACGCCCGCGTGCACCACGCAGGCCTGCGAGTTCCAGTCCGCGCTGACCGGTCTGGCCTCGCTCCGCGCGGCGGTCGCCGGGATCTCACCCGATGAGCCCCCACAACTCGCGGCGTTCGCAGCGCGGTTCGGCCTTTCGTTCCCCTTGCTGTCCGATCCGCCCGGCGCCGACGGCGTTCCCGCAACCATCGCGGCCCTGGGCGCCTGGGGTCCCAAGGTGCTGTACGGACGTCGCTCCATCGGGCTGATCCGCACCACGGTCATCATCGACCCCGTCGGGCGCATCGCCGCCCGGTTCGCGAACGTCCGGGCCAAAGGGCACGCCGCCCGCATGGCGTCGGCCCTTCGCTCGCTCGTCGACGCGGGCTGACCGACGCGCCACTACCATTGCCGCGTGCCGACGGCCCGCATGACCATCGCGACGATCCGCAAGATGGCCCAGGCGGGCGAGGCCTTCGCCAGCCTGACCTGCTACGACGCGACCACCGCCCGCTGGCTGGCCCGGGCGGGGGTGCACGTGCTGCTGGTGGGCGACACTGCGGCCGAGACCGTCTTCGGCTTCGCGCGGACGCTCGACTGCCCGCTGGAGCCGCTGCTGGCGCTCACCGCCGGCGTGCGCCGGGGGGCGGAATCCGCGTTCGACGGCGTGCCCGCCGCGGAGGCCCGCGTGCCACTGATCATGGGCGACATGCCCTTCATGTCGTACCAGGCGCGGGCCGACGACGCGGTGCGCAACGCCGGCCGGTTCCTCACCGAGGGGCTGGCCGACGCCGTGAAACTCGAGGTCGACGAATCGCTGGCACCCGTGGTCGAGCGCATGGTTCGCGCCGGCGTGCCCATCTGCGCGCATGTCGGCAGCCGGCCGCAGCGCTCGGCCGTCACCGGCGGGTACGCGTCTGCCGGGCGGACCGACGCCGAGGCGCTGCAGATCATCTCCGACGCCCGCGCCATGATCGACGCGGGGTGCCCCATGCTGCTGGTCGAAGCCGTGCCGCAGGGAGTCACCGCCGAACTGATGACCCTGGCTCGCGCCGGCGGGCGCACCGTGCCGGTGATCGGCATCGGCGCAGGCCCGCAGACCGACGGCCAGGTGCTGGTGCTCAACGACCTCGTCGGGCTGACCGACAGGCCGCCGCCGTTCGTGCGGCCTCTCGCGGCGCTCGGCCCGGCGATCGAGGATGCAGGCCGCCAGTGGGTGCGGATCGTCGCGCAGCGGGCGGCGGGCGACTCGCCCTACCAGCCGCGCGCCGCCGCGGCGCAGGCCAAGCCCTGATCCACCGCGCCCCTCCGCTGCTCACTCCGGATCGCCGAGCGCGGTGCGCGCCGCGTCAACGGTCGCGAACTGCTCGAAGGCCTGGTCCAGCCGGCTCAGCTTGAAGCACCCGGCGATGTACTCGTTGGCGCCGGCCATCACCACGCGCCCGCCCAGCCGCACGAGCGCCTTGCGGAACTCCACAAGCACGCCGATGCCGGCGCTGCCGATGAACTCCAGCCCCGAAGCGTCGATGATCGCCGCACGCGGGTGCTGGCGCGCCGCCTCCTGCAGCGACTGTCGCAGGTGGTCCACCGCCGAGAAATCCGCCCGGCCGCCCAACCGCACCACCACCCCACGCCCCCACGATTCGCAGTTCACCGCCAGCATGCGCACGCTCCAGGCCCGCCCCACTCGCCGCCGGCGGGCGGCCGCAGCCTACCACGGCGCCCGAACGGTGCGCCGCCGATTCGTTCACGCCGGGTCGCCCCGGCCGGCGGCGCGGGGCGAATCGGTCAGCCCCGCCCGGACTCCGCGAACTGTCGCGCGTTTGACGACAGCCCCGTGCGGGAACCCGCCCCGGGGCCGATCAATGCTCTACAGTCCCGCCCCGGGTCCACGCCGGCCGACGCCCGGCCGGACCCGGCAAACCCGCACGCTTCGACCACGCCAGAGGTGACCCGTGACGATGTCCCCCGATGCCCGCGCCAAGTTGATGGCCGATGTCGAGGCCTACTGCCAGGAACTCCGCCCGATCGAGGAGATCTGCTACCTGGAGCACACGTACAACGACGCGGTGCCGAAGCTCGCGCTGAAGCACAACATCCTGGGCATCCCGGTGCCCGAGAAGTACGGCGGGCGCGGCGCCGACTCGTGGACATACGCCAAGTGCCTGGCCCGCATCAACCGCGAGGGGTCCGGCCCCCGCACCTACTTCTCGGGCCAGACGTCGATCGGCCAGTACCCGATCATGAAGTACGGCACCGAGGCCCAGAAGCAGAAGTACCTGCCGGCCAGCTGCAAGGGCCAGTGCGTGATGGCCTTCGGCCTCACCGAGCCCGACGCGGGCTCGAACCCGCTGGAAGGCACCTGCACCTACCGGCGCGAGGGCGATCGCTTCCTGCTCAACGGCATCAAGTACCTCATCTCCAACGGCTCCATCGCCCACGTCGTGATCGTCTTCGCCTTCCCCGAGGGCAAGACCGGCGCCGACCGGCGCATGAGCGCGTTCATCGTCGAGACCGGCATCCGCCCCGACGGCACCCACCCCGAGACCTTCAACGCCGAGCAGCTCCACGCCAAGCCCGGCATGTACACCTGCGACACCGCGATGTTCGAGATGGTGAACCACCCGGTGCCCGCGGCCAACCTGCTCGGCGCCGAGGGCGAGGGCTTCCGCATCGCCATGCACACGCTCGTTTCCGGCCGTCTGTCGGTGGCCTCGGGCTGCCTCGGCTCGATCGAGGACTGCCTCGACGAGTGCGTGCGTTACGCCCGCGAGCGGCGCCAGCACGGCAAGCCCATCGGCAAGCACCAGCTGGTGCAGGAGCACCTGGCGGCGATCGAGATGGCCCGCGCCACCGCCGACGCCATGATCGAACGCGCCGCGCTGGCCAAGGAAGCCTCCGACAACGCCCCGGGCGACAAGGCCCTGCTGGCCGAAGCCGACTACCGCGTTGCCCAGGCCAAGTTCTTCGCCTCCAACGCCGCCTGGCAGGCCGCGGACCACGCGGTGCAGGTCTTCGGCGGTCGCGGCTGGAGCGAGCTCTACCGCCCCTTCCGCCACCTGCAGGACGTGCGCGTCTGCCGCATCTACGAGGGCACTGACGAGGTAATGAAACTCAAGATCGGCTCCCACGTGCTCGGCGGCAAGGAATGGGAAGCGTTCAAGTAATCGCTCGCGCCTGCTCGCCCGATGGCCGCGCGACGACCAACATCGCGTCCCCGTACGAGTAGAACCGGTATCCGCACGCCATCGCTTCGGCGTAGATCGACTTGACCCGTTCCACCCCGCCGGCGAACGACGCCACCATCGCCAGCAGCGTGCTGCCCGGCAGGTGGAAGTTGGTCATCAGTGCATCGACGTTGCGCCATGCAAAGCCGGGCGTGATCAGCAGTCGCGTCCACGTGGCCAGCGGCCGCCCGGGCGCGCCCTGCCGGGCGCACGCCGCGACCTGCTCTGGCGTGAAACTCTCCAGCGTCCGGGCGCTGGTCGTCCCCACCGCCACCACCCGGCCGCCGGCGGCGCGGCACGCCCCGATCGCGCGGCAGGTTCCCGCCGGCAACTCGCACCACTCCGCGTGCATCGGGTGCTGCTCCACGAACTCGGTCTCGACCGGTTTGAACGTGCCGGTGCCCACGTGCAGGGTGACCTCGGCACGCCCCACGCCCAGGTCCGCCAGGCGCGCCAGGAGTTCCGGCGTGAAGTGCAGTCCGGCCGTTGGGGCCGCGACGCTGCCGCTCGACCCCTGGCCGGTCGGTTCCGCATGGGCGTACACCGTCTGATACTCCGCGCGGTCGGTCCGTTCGCCCTCGGCGCTCTCGGCCTCGCCCGCGTGCCTGCGCGCTGCGCGGATGTACGGCGGCAGTGGCGTAACACCGAGCCGCTCCAGCAGCGCGACGGTGGTCTCGCCCGGGCGGGCGCCGTCCACCTCCGCCAGCCACACGCCGCCCCCAATCTCCAAGGTGTCACGCTCCAGCAGGCGCAGCCGCACCGTTGACTCGACGCCGCCCAACCCTTGATCCAGCGTTACCGCCACTCCGGGCCTGAGGCGCTTGCCGCGGAGCATCACCCGCCAACGCAGCGACGCCGCATCACCCCCCATCGTCCCCGCCCCTTGCCCGGGCGCGTCGGCCAGCCAGAGCCCTTCCACCCGGCCGCCGGTGTCGGCCCGGCGGCCC
>JAEUIX010000053.1 GCA_016794945.1 Phycisphaerae bacterium | reverse complement strand
CTCGCTCGAGCAGCCCTGCACCTTGGCCTTGCCCTCGGAGCAGCCGCTCTTGGCCGCGCCCTCGCCGCAGGACTTGGCCTCGCCGGAGCAGGCCTTCTTCTCGCCGGAGCAGGTGGTCGCCGTCACGCTGGCGCCGTCGGTGGTGGTGCGCTCGGCCGTGCAGCCGAAGGCGAAAGCCAGGCCGGCCAGACAGGTCAGAGCGGCGATGCGGGAAGCGTTCTTCATGGGTGAGTCCTTTCGCGTGGTGTGGTTCTCGGACGCGCGACGGGAAACACCGCCCCGCCGCCTGTGGGGAATACTAGGGTACGAACGGCGCTCAGGCCGGGTTCGCCGGTGCCGCGCCCGCCGGGGCGGCCTTGCGGGTCTTGGCGGCGAAGGCGGTGCGACGGTCGGCGATGCGCCGGCGGGTCGAGGGCGTGCCGCCGATCTCCGGCCCATCCTCAGCGCCGACGAACTGGATGACGCACAATTCGCCGCCGTCGCCGATGCGGTGCCGGCCGAGCTTGATCACGCGGGTGTAGCCGCCGGCCCGCTCGCGGAAGCGCGGGGCGACGTTGTCGAAGATGTGCTTGACGATCTTGGGGGCCTTGCGCACCTCGCCGTAGCGGTTCCGCTCGACCTCCGACGCCTTGGGGATGTCGAAGAACTTGCTGGCCCGGTCGGCCATGGCCTGGGCACGCTCGGCGATCGGCTTGAGCGTCTCGTCGGCCTTGACGGCGTTCTCGTTGGGCTGCCAGAGCCACTCGAAGCCGGGACGGTCCCAGCCGAGCGTCGCGATCACCTGGCGGCGGGCGTGGCGGCCGCCCTTCTTGGCGGCGGTGATGATCTTCTCGACCAGCGGCTGCACCGCCTTGGCGCGGGGGATGGTCGTCGTGATCTGCCCGTGCTCGAAGAGCGAGCAGGCCAGGTTGCGCAGCGTGGCGGTGCGGTGGGCGGTGGTGCGGCCGAGCTTGTAGCCGGCTTTGCGGTGACGCATGAGTCGTTCTCCGGTAAGGCCCGGGAGGCCAGGTGATGGGTTATTGAAGCGGGCGGAACATTAGGCCGCCATCGGCCGGAACGCCCAACCCGGGCGTTGGCCCGGGCGGGGCGGGTTGGTCTGGTTCAGGCCTCGGACTCGGCTTCGGCCTCGCCGCCGCCGTCGCCCAGGGCGCCGACGGGGCTGGTGGTCGACACGCCCTCGGGCAGGGTCATGCCCAGGTCCAGGCCCAGGTCCTGCAGCTTCTTCTTGACCTCGCGCAGGCTGGTGCGGCCGAACGAACGGACCTTCAGCAGGTCGTTGTCGGTGCGGACCACCAGGTCCGCCACCGTCTGCACCTTGGCCGACTCCAGGCAGTTGCTGGCCCGGACCGACAGGTCCAGCTCGCCGATCGGCATGTTCAGCTTGCGGATGAGCTCCTCGTCCACCGAAGCGGCGGCCGCGGCCTCGGTGCTGACGCGCTCGGCGCCCAGCTCGAAGTACTGGGTGAAGGCGTTGAGGTGCTTGCGCATGATCTTGGCGGCCTCGACCAGCGCGTTCTCGGGGGTGATGGTGCCGTTGGTCCAGATCTCCATCACGAGCTTGTCGTAGTTGGTCTTCTGGCCGACGCGGGTCTCCTCGATGGCGTAGCGCACGCGCTGCACCGGCGAGTAGAGCGCGTCGAGCGGGATGACGCCGATCTCCTGGTCCTCGGTCTGCTGGCTCAGGCGCTCGGCGGCCGAGACGTAGCCCCGGCCCTTCTCCACGCGGAGCTCCATCTCGATGTCCACCTTGTCGGTGAGCGTCGCGATGACCAGGTCCTTGTTGATGACCGTGACCGAGGGGTCGCCCTCGATGATGTCGGCGGTCACCTCGCCCGGACCGCGCGCGGCCAGCTTGAGCGTCTTGGGCTCGTCGCCCTCCATCCTCACGACCAGGCCCTTGAGGTTCAGCACGATGTCCGTCACGTCCTCCAGCACGCCGGGGATCGTCGAGAACTCGTGCTGCACGCCCTTGATCTTGACGCTCGTGAGCGCGGCGCCCTCGATCGCCGACAGCAGGATGCGCCGCAGCGAGTTGCCGATCGTCGTGCCGAAGCCCTGCTCGAACGGCTCGATCATGAAGCGGCCGTACGTCGGCCCGCGGAAGCGGCCGTCGGCGGTGATCCGGGAGGGGAGCTCGAGCCCGCGCCACTTGATGCGCATGGTCATTACCTCAACATTCCGCGGCACCCGTCGGGTTCGGACCTGCACCGGCTCACGGGCTGCTCCCGCCGCCGCGGAACGCGGGGGGCCCTTCTTGCCGGGGGTCGAAGACGCCGCGGCCCCGTTGGGGGCGGCGGCGGTGAAGATCGTGACTCAGACGCGCCGGCGCTTGGTGGGGCGGCAGCCGTTGTGGGGGACCGGGGTGTGGTCCTCGATGGCGGTGACGCGGATGCCGGTGGAGACCAGGCCGTTGACGGCCGACTCGCGCCCGGCGCCCGAGCCGCGGATGCGGACCTCGACCTCGCTGACGCCGATCTTGCGGGCCTTCTGCCCGCAGGACTCGCCGGCGCGGGTGGCGGCGAAGGGGGTGCTCTTGCGGGTGCCCTTGAAGCCGATGGTCCCGGCCGAGTCCCAGCAGAGGGTCTCGCCGTTCATGTCGGTGATGGTCACCATGGTGTTGTTCTGGCTCGCCTTGACGTGGGCGATGCCCCGAACGACGTTCTTGCGGACTTTCTTGACCTTCTTGCCCATGTGGATGCTCTGCGGGATGCGGTGTGTCGGCGGGGCGCGGGCCCCGGCCGGGATGGATCAGCCCTTGACGCCCTTCTTGCCGGCGACGGTCTTGCGGCGGCCCTTGCGGGTGCGCGAGTTGGAACGGGTGCGCTGCCCGCGGACGGGCAGGCCGCGCCGGTGGCGCTCGCCGCGGTAGGAGCGGATGTCCTTGAGCCGCTGCACGTTCTGGGAGACCTGGCGACGCAGGGCGCCCTCGACGAGGTAGCCGCCGTCGATGATGGCGTTGATGCGGGCGAGCTGCTGCTCGTCGACCTCGTTGGCGCGGAGGTCGGGGTTGACCTTGGCCTCGGCGAGGATGTCGCCGGCGAACTTCGGGCCGATGCCGTGGATGTACTGCAGCGCGAAGTAGATCTTCTTCTTGTCGGGAACGTCGATGCCGGCGATACGAGGCACGGTGAGACTCCTGTGCGGGCGGGCGCTGGGCCCCGCCCGGGACGGTTCAGCCCTGGACCTGCTTGTGCTTGGGATCGGCCTTGCAGATCACGCGCACCTTGCCCTTGCGGCGCACGATCTGGCAGTCCTTGCACATCCGACGAACACTGGCGCGAACCTTCACGGCTGTACCCTTTGCAGTGCGGGGTGGTGTGGCCTGGCGCCGGGCCGGGCGGGCCGGACCGGGCAGGGCGGGAAGTTTAGGCCGAGCCGACGCCACCGGCCAGCGTCGCCCGCGTTCCGGCCGGGGGCCTTCGCCCCCGCGGGCCGGGGATCAGTGGCGGAACGTGATTCGGGCTTTGGTCAGGTCGTACGGGCTCATCTCGACCGTCACCTTGTCCCCCGGCAGAATCCGGATGTAGTTCATCCGCATCTTGCCCGAGACGTAGCCCAGGACCACGTGGCTGTTGGGCAGCTTCACGCGGAACATCGCGTTCGGCAGCGCCTCGACCACCGTGGCCTCCATCGTCAGTTTGTCGTCTTGCTTGGACATAGCCCTTTCCGCGGCGGTCGCCGCGAGATCCGACTCACGTGGGCAGGCGGCCCTGGATGCGCGGCCCCTTGCCCGATTCGCCGCCGAGGAAGCCCGCGTAGTTGCGCATGACGAGGTTGGCCTCGACGCGCTGGATGAAGTCCAGGACGACCTGGACGACGATGAGCAGCCCCGTGCCGCCGAGGAACTGCGTCACCGCGAAGTCGATCCGCAGCGCGTTGGACGCGACCATGGGCAGCACCGCGATCACCGCCAGGAACGTCGCCCCGACGTACGTGATGCGCTCCATCACCGCCTCGAGATACTCGGCGGTGCGAGGCCCCGGACGCAGGCCCGGGATGAACGAGCCCTGGTCGCGGAGCTGCTTGGCCAGCTCCTCGGGGTTGAACTGCACGGTGATCCAGAAGTAGGAGAAGAAGTAGATGAGCAGCACCTCGCACACGATGTAGAGGTACTCGCCGTTGGCGAACTGGTCGTGAAGCCACGCGAAGAAGTTGAACGTGCCGCTGCCGGGCTCGAAGACCGAGCCGAGGCTGGTGAACAGCACGCCCGGGAAGATCATCAGCGACGACGCGAAGACCACCGGCATGACGCCCGAGTGGTTCAGCCGCAGCGGCAGGAACGATCGCTGCCCGCCGAAGACCTTGCGCCCGCGCGTGTGCTTGGCCTGCTGCACGGGGATGCGCCGCTGCGCGATCGTCAGCAGCACCGAGCCGCCGACGACCAGCACGAAGCCGCCCACGATCGAACGCAGTCCCAGCCAGCCCATCTTGTCGTCCGCGGCGGGATCGAAGTTGTTGTAGACCCACGCGATCGAAGACGGCATCGCCGAGACGATGCCCGCCATGATGATCATCGAGACACCGTTGCCGATGCCGTACTTGTCGATCTGCTCGCCGCACCACATCAGGAACACGGTGCCGGCGGTCAGAGCCGAGACGGCCATGACCCACCACATGGGCGACGCCGCCCACTGGGCGTAGATCAGCCCACGCGACTCGGCGAACTTGAGCCAACCCAGGCCCTGGATGATGCACAGGCCGATGGTGGCGTAGCGCTGCCACTCCTGGATCTTCTGCCGCCCGGTGGGCCCTTCTTCCTGGAGCTTCTTCAGCCGGGGCGAGACGGTCATCAGCAGCTGGAAGATGATCGAGGCGGTGATGTACGGCATCACGCCCAGGCCGAAGATGGTCGAATGGCTGAACGCGCCGCCGGAGAAGATGGCCAGCGTGGTCAGCGTGTTGCCGACGGCGCCGCCCTCCTGCTGGGCGGTCTGCAGGGCCTCGGTCATCTGCGCCTGGTTGATGCCCGGCAGGGGAATCCAGTGGCCGACCCGGAACACGGCGAGCATGCCGATCGTGAAGAGGATCTTGTTCCTCAGCTCGGCGATCCGGAAGACGTTGATGAAAGCCTGGAGCATGCGCTACTTCCGCGGTCGGCGCCGGGTCCAACGCCCGGGGCCGTGGCCGATCCTATGACCCTCGCCCCCGACGTCGGGACGACGCCCCCGCTCAGGCCTCGTCGCCGACGGCCGGCTTGGCCTTGTTCGAACGACCGCGCTTGAGCTTCTTGGTGAGTTTCTTGGGGGTCCGGTCCTCGCTGTTGCGGTCCACGCCGCGGACGAAGTCGCGACGCGTGCCGCGCTCCGTGACCGTCCCGCCGGCCCCGGTCACGGCCTTGCGGGCGGCGGCGGAGAGCCGCGCTGCGGTGACGTCGAGCTTGACCTTCAGGCCGCCCTCGGGCAGGTCGCCGAGGATCTTGAGGTCGCGCGAATCGTCGCGGATGAGGCCGGCCTTGACCAGCGACTCGGTGTTGACCGCGCCGCCCTTGGCGAAGTCCTTGTGCGCGACGATGTCGGCGAGGTTGACGATCCAGAAGCGGGTCTCGAAGCGGACGTTCGAGAAGCCGTACTTGCGCAGGCGGCGGAACAGGGGCATCTGGCCGCCCTCGAACGCGCCCTTGCGGGCGGTGCCGGAGCGCGAGCCGGCGCCCTTGTTGCCCCGTCCGGAGGTCTTGCCTCGACCGCCGCCCTCGCCGCGACCGACGCGCTTGCGGGCCTTGTAGCGACCGGCCTTCTCGGTGATTTCGTGGATCATCATGGCTGCGGTTCCTCGGGCGATGGCCCGTGTGATTCAGTGGCGGGGACTGATCGCTGAAGCGGGGTTTAACCGTTGGCGGGGGCGGCGCCGGAGTCGGTCGGCGCCGGGGCCTCGCCGGTGGCGGCGGCCTGCTGGCGGCCGCGCCGCGGGCCGCGCCCGCCGGGGCCGCCGCGCCGGTCGTTGCCGATGGTGTTGACCGGCCCCTTGGGCTTGTCGCTCTTGGCGATGGTGGGCATGAACTGCTTGCCCTTCTCGATCTTGATCTGGATCTCGGTCTGGCCGAGGTCCTGGCCGCGGAGCGACTGGACCGTGCCCGGGGTCCGGAGCTGGCGGAGCGCGTCGAAGGCGGCCTTGAGGATGTTCTGGGGGTTGGTCGAGCCGTAGCACTTGGTCAGGCAGTCCTGGATGCCGGCGAGCTCGAGCACGGCGCGGACGACGGTGCCGGCGACGACGCCGGTGCCGGGGCTGGCGGGGATGAGCCGGACGGTGGACGAGCCGAACTTGCCGTCGACCTCGTGGTGGATCGTGGTGCCGATGCGCTCGATGCGGAACTTCTGGCGCGAGGCGTACTTCTGGGACTTCTCGATGGCCTGCGGGACTTCGTTGCTCTTGGCGTAGCCGAAGCCGACCTCGCCGTCGCGGTTGCCGACGACCACCAGCGCGCCGAAGCTGAACCGCCGGCCGCCCTTGACGGTCGAGGCGGTCCGGTAGACGCCGATCGTGGTGGACTCTGTGTGCGACTTTTCGTCGATCATCTCGGGCATGGGTGTTCTCGCGGGATCGTCGTTGGCTCTGCGTCGGTCGGCGGGCGGGGGACGGGTGCGGACGGGTTCAGAACTGGAGGCCTTCCTTGCGGGCGGCGTCGGCCAGGGCCTTGACCCGCCCGTGGAAGCGGAAGCCGCCCCGGTCGAACCGGACGGCCTTGACGCCGGCGGCCTTGGCCCGCTGGGCGACCAGGGCGCCGACGGCGGCGGCGGCGTTGGCGTTGCCGGTCTTCTCGAGCTTCAGGTCGGCCTCGAGGCTGCTGGCGTGCGCGAGCGTGCGCCCGGCCAGGTCGTCGATGACCTGCGCGTAGATGTGGTTGAGCGACTTGTACACGCTCAGGCGCGGCCGGCCCGGGTCGCCCTCGACCTTCTTGCGGATGCCGATGTGGCGCCGGTTGCGGCGGGCGACTTTGTGCTTGGCTCTGTCCATGGATCGGTCTCGCGGAACTGGGGCGTGGACGTGCGGGGGATCGGGCGGTGCCGAACTGCTTGCCGCTCTTGCGCTTGATGACCTCGGTCTGGTACTTGATGCCCTTGGCGTTGTACGGCTCGGGCTTGCGCTGGGCCCGCATGTCGCTGGCGAACTGGCCGACCATGCGCTTGTCGGGGCCGGCGATCTTGACGAACTGCTTCTCGACCGTGACCTTCAGCCCCTTGGGGATGTCCATCATGATCGGGTTGGCGTAGCCCACCACCAGCTTGAGCTTGGGGCCCGCGACGCTGGCCGTCCAGCCGACGCCGTTGACCTCCATCACCTTCTCGTAGCCCTTGGTCACGCCGACGATCGCCGCCTGGATCAGCGCCCGGGTGGTTCCCCAGTAGGCGCGGACCGCGCGGTCCTCACCGTGCCTGGCCTCGTCGATCGAGCAGTTGATCGACTTCTCGCTCTCGTTCCAGGCGACCTTGACCTCGGCGCGGAACGGCACTTCCAGCGTGCCCTGCGGGCCCTGGACCGTGACGGTGTTGCCCTTGATGGCGATCTTCACGTTCGCCGGCACCGAGATGGCTTTGCGTCCGATTCGAGACATGGCGTTTCTCTTGGGTGGTGGTGGCTCGGGGTGCGAACGGGGTCACTCGACGATGCACAGCAGCTCGCCGCCGACGCGCTGGTCGCGGCACTTGCGGTCGGAGAGCACGCCCTTGGACGTGCTGACGATGGCGATGCCCAGGCCCTGCAGCGGGCGGGGCAGCGACTCGACGGTGCTGTAGACGCGCCGCCCCGGCTTGCTCTGCCGCTTGACGGTGTTCAGCACGCGCTCCCCGCGCGGGCCGTACTTCAGCCGGACGCGCAGCGCGCCGCCCTTGCCGTTCTCGACGACCTCGAAGCCGTCGATGTAGCCCTCGTCCTTGAGCACCTGGGCGATGCCGCGGCAGACCCGGCTGTTGATGCAGTCGACGGTCTTGGCGCGGTTGCCCAGCGCGTTGCGGACGCGGGTGAGCATGTCGGAGATGGGGTCGTTGAAGGCCATGGTTCGTGTCTCGTTGCGTCGGCGGGTCGTTCGTTCGGCCGTGGTGCGTCGTTCGGTCGGCGGTGCGTGCGTTACCAGGAGCTCTTGCGCATGCCGGGGATCTTGCCCTCCAGGGCGAGCTTGCGCAGCATGATGCGGCTGATGCGGAACTTGCGGTAGACGCCGTGGGACCGGCCCGTGAGCTCGCAGCGGCGCACGGTGCGGGTGCTGAACTTCGGCTTCCTCTTGCTCCGGGCGAATTGTGCCTTGGTGGCCATGCGTGAGTCCTGGGTGTGGTTCGGTGCGGTCGCCGTGACGGGTTACTTGCCCTTGCTCGCGCCCTTCTCGTCCTTGCGGAAGGGCATGCCCAGCTGGGCGAGGATGAAGCGGCTGATCTCGGGCTTGGAGTCGCTGAAGCAGAAGTTGATGTTCATGCCGTGGGTGAAGTTCACCTCGGCCATGTTGATCTCGGGGAACACGCCCTGCTCCTGCAGGCCGACGGCGTAGTTGCCGTTCTTGTCGAAGGCGTTGTCCTTCAGCCCGCGGAAGTCCTTGATACGCGGGCAGGCCAGGTTGATGAACCGGTCCAGGAAGTGCCACATGCGGTCGCGACGCAGCGTGACCATCGCGCTGGTCTCGGCCCCTTCGCGCACCTTGAAGTTCGACACCGACTTCTTGGCCTTCTGCACCACCGGCTTCTGGCCCGTCACCTTCTGGATCGTCTCCAGCACCGTGGTCTTGACCAGCGGCGGGAGCTTGTTGTTCTCCAGGTGGCGGCCCATGTTCACGTTCACCACCACCTTCTCCAGGCGGGGGTGCTGCATCGGGTTCTTCAGCCCGAACTTCTCCGCCAGCGCCGCGCGGACCTGCGTCTTGTACAGGGTCTGCAGGCGCGGCTCGACGCGCGGGCCCGCGGGGACCTCGGCGACGTCGTCGCCGTGGTGGCCCTTGGGCTTGCCGCCCTTGTCGGCCTTGGCCTTGGGGGCCGCGTCCTTGCCGCTGGGGGCCTGGTTCGGCTGGCCGGGCTTCTTGCTGTCCTTGTCCTGTGCCATGGGTTGCTCGGTCGTTGCGGGGTGGATCGTTCTGTGGGAGTTACTTGGCGGCGGCGGCGCGGACGACGCCGAGTTCCTTGCCGCCGCGGGCCGCCACGCGCACCTTGGAGCCGTCGGGCTTGGTGACGAAGCGGACGCGGGTGGGCTTGCCGTCGACGACGGGGGAGACCTTGGAGATGTGGATCGGCGCCTCGCGGGTGACGACGCCGCCCTGGGGCGCGGTGCGGGTGGGGCGCAGGTGCTTGGTCACCATGTTGACGCCCTTGACGTACACGCGGTCGTGCTTGGTGTCGACGGCCGTGATCTCGCCCACCGTGCCCTTGTGCGCGCCGGAAGTGATGATGACGCTGTCGCCTTTGCGGACGTGACGTGCCATGGTCAGACGACCTCCGGAGCGAGGGAGACGATCTTCATGAAGTTGCGGTCGCGGAGCTCGCGCGCCACCGGGCCGAAGATGCGGGTGCCCTTGGGGTTGCCGTCGTCCTGGATCAGCACGACGGCGTTGGAATCGAACTTGACGTACGAGCCGTCGGCACGCCGCGTGGCCTTGGTGGTGCGCACCACCACAGCCTTGGACATGTCGCCGGCCTTGATCTCGCCGCCCGGCAGCGCCTTCTTGATCGACACGAAGACGCGGTCGCCCACGCCGGCCGTGCGCCGGGTGAACTTGCCGCTGGCCGTCGAGCCGCCGTACACGCGGATCACGTAGGCGATCTTGGCGCCCGAGTTGTCCGCGACTTCGCAGCGAGTTTCCTGTTGGATCATGGCTTTGCTCCTGCCCGCGCGCCCTTACGCGCTCAGGCCTTGCCCCCCGCGCCCGGCGTCTCCACGCCCTGGAACTTCATCGCCGCGCCCTTCTGCACCACACGAACCAGCTTCCACGACTTGGTCTTGCTGATCGGCCGGCAGGGGCACACCTCCACCAGGTCGCCCGTCCGCGACTCGTTCGTCGCGTCGTGCACGTGCAGCACCGTCTTGCGGCGCATCGTCTTGCCGTACTTCGGGTGCGTCGAAACGTTCGGCACCACCACCTTGCGCGTCTTGTCGCGCGCGTCGCTCTCCACCAGGCCCAGTCGCGTCGCGACCTGCTTGGCGGGCTTCTCGGCGGCCGGGGTGTTCTTCTTCGGTGCGGTCGGCATGGGT
>JAEUIX010000044.1 GCA_016794945.1 Phycisphaerae bacterium | reverse complement strand
GTCGAACCGCTGGCGGCGACCGTCAGCGTCGACGGCGTTCTGTGCCTCTTCGACCTGCGCGAGCGGCGGATGATCGGCCGGTGGTCCGGCTTCCGCATGGCGACCAACGACGGGGTCCGGTTCGATCCCTCCGGCACGCGGCTGCTGCTGCCGGCGGCCGACTCGTCGTTCCGGGTGCTGGAGGTCCCGTCGGGCCGCGTTGCGCTCACGCTGCCGGTCGGCGGCCCGGGCGAGGCCCTGGGCGTCGCCTGGAGCCCCGATGGAACGCGCATCGCCGTGAGCACGCGCCAGCCGGCGATGCGCCTGTACGACGCGGCCAGCGGCTCGCTGATCCGCGAGTTCGACGCGCCGCCGAGCGCGCCGTGGACGGTCATCTTCAGCCCGGACGGGCGGCACGTGCTCAGCGGCAGCTGGGACCGGTCCATCGGCGTGTGGAACGTCGAGACGGGCCGCCTGGAGCGTCGGCTCGAAGGGCACCGCGGGCTGGTCACGGCCCTGGCGTTCCGCCCGCGGGAGCCCAACATCCTGGCATCGGCCGGGGCCGACGGGCGGTTGATGCTCTGGGACCTCAGCCTGCCCCAGGAGACGCCGGTGCTGGTGCTCGACTCGCTGGACGGCTGGGAGATCTGGGCGCTGGACTTCGATAGAACCGGGCGGCACATCACGGCGACCAACTCACCGGGACAGACGGCGATCTGGGACCTGCGGCATTTCAACCGCCACATGGGCGGCAACATGCTGTCCCAGATCCGACTGCACCGCGACACTCTGGGACCGAGTTTCGACGAGGCGGCAGCCCTCGAGCAGCGCCGGCTGCTGCTCAATCGCGGGCGGCCCGAGGGCGCGCCGGCGGACAGCCGGACGTCGGCCAGCGGACCGTGAGGCTCGCGCTCAGCACCCGCTGAAGAACAGGTCCACGAAGCGATCGAAATCGGCGCCGGTGATGAACCCGTCGGGCCGGTCGCCGCCGACGCCGTCGGCCACGTCGGCGACCAGCCACCCCGCCGGTGCGCGGCGCTCGTCGAAGAACGACTGAACGAACAGGTCGAAGTCCTCGCCGGTGACGAACCCGTCGGGCTCCGGCGCGCCGCCGGCCGAGGCCACATCGGCGGCGCACGGAGGCTCGACCACGCCGGAGACCTCGAACACCACGACCCGGTTGACGCTGACGGGGTCGCCGTCGTCGACGACGCCGACCAGCGCGTAGCGGCCGGCGCCCAGGCGCGGGCCCAGGCAGAGCCCTTCGAGGTTGTTCAGCGACCCGGCGTAGAGCGACTCCCTGGAGACGGGCGTGAACGATGCGCCGGAAAGCGCCGCCACCGCCGACACGTCCGTCGCGCCGGCGAACCCGACGGCGTAGATGCGGGTCTGGAAGAGCCCCGACAGGCTGAACGCAAGCGACCGCTCCACGGCCAGCAGGCGGCCGTCGGGCAGGGCGACCAACGCCGCCAGTCCGCTGCGCGAGCCGCTGACGGCCGAGCCGTGCAGCGGCGCGGTCCGGTAGGCGAACTGCTGGGCGGGCGCTGCGCCACCGGCGCCGTCGGGCTGGTAGCGCTGCAGGCGCACGGTGGTCCCCGCGCCGGCGGTCGAGACCGGACCGTCGGGCGTCAGAGCCTCTTCGTTCGCGGTCCAGATCGCCCTGCCCAGCGGGTCCCGGGTCAGCGCCTCGAAGCCGAAGTTGTCGCGCCGCGTCAGAAAGACCGACGGCGTGGGCAGCGGCCCGCCGGCGGCGCCGTCGGCCAGGTTGTACCGACGCACGGCGGGTGTGTTCTCTTCGGCGATCCAGGCGTCCAGGCCAGCGCCGCTCCAAGCGACGTCCTCGTGATCGAACACCGCGGCCAGTCGAAGCCCCCCCACCACCGTCGCGCCGGTCGGCGTGCCGTTGGCCGAGAGCGCCACCGTGAGCAGAACGACCTTGTCGCTGTTGTCCATGACCGCCGCGAAGCGGCCGTCCGGCAGGCGCGTGATCCCGCTCAGCCCGGCGATCACGAACGGCGTTCCCGTCTGGTCGGTGGCCGAGGCGGCGGTCAGATCGATGCCCCCGCGGGGGACGATCGTCAACGGCGGCGCGGCCGCGGCGCCGGCCGCACCGGCGGCCAGGATCACGGCGGCGAGCGCGCGGCCCATGGGCGCGTACGTGCCGACCGTTCGCAGCGCTGCGCGACTCATGAACAGCCCGTGAAGAACAGGAGGATGAAGCGGTCGAAATCGGCCCCGGTGATGAAGCCGTCCGGCCCGCCGGTGCCGGTGTCGTTGGTGATGTCGGCGAC
>JAEUIX010000036.1 GCA_016794945.1 Phycisphaerae bacterium | reverse complement strand
GAGAAGGTCCTCAGTCTCATCCGCCCGGCGGTTCAGGCCGACGGCGGAGACCTTGAACTCGTGGACATCACCAGCGATGGGGTCGTGCGCATCCGCCTCCACGGCGCGTGCGTCGGCTGCCCTTCGGCAAGCGCGACGTTGCAACTGGGGATCGAGCGGAACCTCCGACAGCACGTTCCACAGGTGAAGCGCGTCGAAGCCGTCGTCTGAGGCGAAGGGCCTTTCCCCCCGTTCTCCACCGTCGATTCCGCCGCAACTCTTTGTTTGACAAAGGTTTACAGTCGACAGGCGCCTTCCAGACCCTATTCTTGGCGGTTCACGATGGTGTCGCCGGACCCGGGTGGTATATTGGCGATGGAGCATCACCGGGGCCGGTTCGGTCCGGGGACAGGAGGTCCGCATGTTGGTCATCACGCGGCGCGAAGGTGAAGAGGTCGTCATCGGCGACCCCCGGAACCCCATCGGCGTGGTGCGGATCGCGTCGATCCGGGGTGACCGGGTGCGGATCGCCTTCGACTTTCCTCGAAATGTCGAGGTGCACCGACGCGAGGTCGCGCAGCAGATCGCGACCGATCAACCGGGGCCACCCGAAGTGATCGCCTGCATCAACAACCAGCCGAACAAGTCCGCCGCGGGCGGTTGATGGCCTCGACGAAGCCCACATTCAGGCTCGAGTGGGCCGATCTGGACACCGAACCGACGGACGGGCAGGTGGCCGGGCCGACGCGCGATGACGTCCGCTCCATCGTCGAGCACCTGTCGGCGTGCGGCAGCGGCTTCGTGATTCTCTCGGCCGGCGACGGCGACTACATCCAAGCCGCGGCCATGGAGGGCGACGGCCTGCACGTCGAGTACCACGAGCCGGTCGGAGACGGCCACTTTCAAGTCGCCGATGAGCCGGTATCCGACTCGGACTCGGTCGCGTTGTTCCTTGCCTGGTACGACGACCGGAAGTCCATCGCCGACCACGCGGACTGGATACCGATGGACCTGTGAGGGTCCGTTCGGGTCACTCCGGCTTGCCGCCCGCCATGTCGTAGACCCAGGTGTCGCCGGCCCGCGACCACTCGAGCACCTCGCCGGCCTGGAAGAACAGCGACAGTTCGCGAGCGGCGGCCTCGGGGCTGTCCGAGCCGTGGATCAGGTTGAACGAGTTAGAGACGCCGAAGTCTCCCCGGATCGTGCCGGGGTTGGCCTTGGACCCGAACGTGGCGCCCATCATGTTGCGGGCGATGGTGATGGCCCCGTTGCCCCGCACCGCCATCACCAGCACCGGCGAAGAGGTCATGAACTTCACCAGGCCGGGGTAGAACCCCTTGGACTTATGGGCCTCGTAGTGCCTCTCCGCGAGGCTCAGAGGGATCTTCATGAGCTTGGCGGCGACAATCTGAAGGCCCTTGTCCTCGAACCGGGTGATGATTCGGCCCATCAGGCCGCGCTGAACTGCGTCGGGCTTGAGGATGATCAGGGTCGTTTCCATGCGTGGGAACTCCGTCCAACGGGTGCAAAAGGGGCGGCAAGGATAGGCGGGGCGGTCACCGCCGCCCCGCGGTGGCCAGCGCAACGGCCGCGTTGATGAGGCCCAGGTGCGAATAGGCCTGGGGGTAGTTCCCCGCGGCGACTCCCTCAACGGGGTCGAACTGCTCTGCGAGCAGCCCCGTGTGCCCGGCCAGGGCCAGGTACCGAGCGAAACGTTCCCGCGCTTCCTCCAGCCGCCCGATCCTGACGAGCGCCTCGATCATCCATGCGGCGCAGATCAGGAACCCCCCCTCGATGCCGGGCAAACCGTCGGGCCCAAGATACCGGCGCACCACCGGCCCGAAGCTCAGCACGCGGTCCACGGCGTCCACGGTTGCGCCAAATCGGTCGTCTTCAGGTGGTACGAGTCCCGACAGGCCAACGTGCAGCGCGGCGGCGTCGAGATCATCGGCCCCGTACGCCGCGGTGAACGCCCCCACGGAGGGATTCCAGGCGTTGGCCAGCACGTCGGCGGCGATGCGGTCTCTGAGGTCGGCCCAGCCGTCGGGGACGCGTCCGACAACGGTGTCGGCGGCTCGGATTCCCCGGTCCACCGCCAGCCAGCACATTACCTTGCTGTGGACGTGGTGCCTTGGGGCAGCGCGGATTTCCCAAATCCCGTGGTCCGGTTCCTGCCAACGGCGGCTGACGGCCTGCACCATCGCCTCGACCAGGCGCCAGTACTGCGGCGTGATGGGTGCTCCGGTCTGGCCGAGCATCGACACGAGTTCCACGATCGGCCCGAACATGTCCAGCTGCAGCTGACCCGCCGCGGCGTTGCCGATGCGCACCGGGCGGCTTCCGGCGTAGCCGGCAAGGTCCGACAGCTCCGCCTCGGGTCCGAGCTCCGCTCCGGTGACGGTGTAGATGGGCCGCAGCCGATCCGGGGAATCGCAGCGGTCGACCACGCCGACCATCCAGTCCAGGAGCTTCATCGCCGTGCCGGTATTGCCGAGCCGCAGCAGGGCGGCGGCGGCCAACGCCGAGTCGCGCGGCCAGCAGTAGCGATAATCCCAGTTGCGAGACCCGCCGATCGGTGCGGGCAGGCTGGTCGTGGCGGCGGCGGCGATGGCGCCCGTGGGGCCGTGGCAGAGCGCTTTGAGCACCAGCGCGCTGCGGGCGACCGCGCTGCGGACCTCGGTCGGGAGGTCGGGCAGGGCGAGGCTTGCTGTCCAACCGGCCCAGAAGCGCTGCGTCTGGGCGCGGCGCGCCGGCTCGGCGACCGGCGACGCCCGCAGGCTCGACGTGCCGACGCGCAGTTCAAGCACGAGCGGCCCTTCGTCGAGCGACACCTCGGCGGTCGCGGACTGGTGGCGGCCGTCTTCCTCGATGGTCCAGCGGACGGCGGGCGCGTAGAGGCACAGCGGCTCGTGGGCCCCTTCCACCACCAGCCCGTCGCCGGATACCGCCAATCGCGTGGGCTGGCGGCCGAAGTCCAGCCGGGGCGCGAATCGCACGCGCACCGCGCCGGCGCCTTCGACGATGCGCACCAGGTCGGACCTTCCGGCCCGTTGATAGGCCCGGCCCGCGGAGCAGTCGAGGTAGTCGGTGATCTTCACCGGGCCCAGGCGCGTGGTGAGCACCATGGAGTCCGGCGTGTAGCTCTGGATCGGAGGGCCGTCGTACCCGCCCAGCGGCTCGATCAGCCATTCGCCACGCCCGGGGCCGCCCAGCAGCGAGGCGAACGTGGCGCCGGAATCGATGCGCGGCGCGCACAGCCACACGACGTCGGCGCGGTGATCGACCAGGGCCACCGTGCGCTGGTCGGACAGGAGCGTGTGGCGCTGGATCGGCGTAGGCGCCGCGTGCGTCAGCCAGGCCCGGCGCAACTCACACAGTCGGTGGAGCACCGCCTCCACGCCCGCCTGGTCGGCGATGCGCAGCGGCGCCGCGGTTTGTCCCGGTCCGACCTTGATCCCCACGTCGCCGGGCCCCAGCGCCGCGAACGCGTGTTCGTCGGTCTCGTCGTCCCCGATGAAAACGACCGCCCTGGCGTCGGTGTGGAACTTCAGGCGCTCGACGGCCCGGCCCTTGCCGGGTGTCGCAACGCAGAGCTCTATGACCTTGTGGCCGCGTATGACCTGCACGCCCTGCCGGCCGCCGGGACCCACCGCAACCGCGTCGAGCACCGGCCCGGGATCGCCGTCGACCAGCCTGTAGTGCAGAGCGACCCCGTAGGGCTTGACCTCGACGAGGCACCCGGCCAGCCCCGAGGCGATCGCCCGCACCTCCCGCTCGATCTCCGTCAGGAGGGAGCGGTCCACCGGCGGCGGCGGCCCCAGGCGCGGCGCCTCGGCCCCGTGGCTGCCCACGAGCAGCAGCCCGCGGCAGTCCGCGAGCATCCGCTCGATCTCCACCACGCTGCGCCCGGAGATCACCGCCCCGCGCGTGCGTGCCATGCCGTCCAGATCGCGCAGCGCTTCCAGTGCGCCGGGATCCGGTCGGGCCTGCTCGGGGGTCGGCGCGATGGGCGAGAGCGTACCGTCGAAATCGCAGGCGACC
>JAEUIX010000263.1 GCA_016794945.1 Phycisphaerae bacterium | reverse complement strand
CGCGCACCTCGTCGATCACCTTCTTGACCTGCTGCGGCGTGCCTTCCTGGTCGGCGTTCACCGGCCAGAGGTACAGCTCGGTCAGCCCGTAGTCCCGGCACAGGTAGCTGAAGGCGCCCTCGCTGGTCGCCAGCACGCGCTGGTCCTCCGGCAGCACGCTCAGCCGCTCGCGCAGGTAGGCGTCCACCTCGTCCAGCCGGGCGCAGTACTGCTCGGCGTTGCGGCGGTACTCGGCCTCGCCGGCCGGGTCGATCCGGACCAGCGCATCGCGGATGTTCTCGACGTAGCGCTTGGCGTTGCGCGGGCTCATCCAGGCGTGCGGGTTGGGCTTGCCGCTGTACGGGCCCTCGCCGATGCCGATCGGCTCGATCCCCACGCTGACCACCACCCGCGCCGGCGAGCCGATCGACTGGTGGAACTTCTCGAACCAGCGCTCCAGCCCCAGCCCGTTGTCCAGCACCAGCGCCGCCCCCTTGGCACGCACGATGTCCTGCGGCGTCGGCTCGTACTCGTGGATCTCCGCCCCCGGCTTGGTGATCGACACCACCTCCATCCGCTCGCCCGCCACGTTGCGGGCCATGTCGGCGATGATCGTGAACGTCGCCGCGACCCGCGGACGCGAGCCGCGCGCCGCCGGGCAGCCCGCAGCCGTCGCCATCGCCGCGGCCAGCAGCGCCGCCACCCCCGCCAGCCACCAACGCTTCGATTCGCCGTTCATGCCGTGCTCCACGCGGACCTCGCCCGCACCGGCAGGGGCTGGCCCGATCCTCAAGTGTAGCATATACTACACTTGTTGGCCATGGGTGCAAGCCGGGGTCGAGGCCCGGCGTACCCCCGCGCCGCCAGACCGGGAGCCGCCCCATGCTCACCGCCGGCCCGCCCTGCGAATCGCCCGAATCCTCCCAGCCGTCGCACGCCGAGCCGTCGCCCGGCGGGCAGCAGCACGCGGCCCCGCGCGACGCCGCCCGTCGCCGGCCCGCCGGGCCGGCCGCCTGGCACACGCGCACCCGGCAGGCCCACGCGCTGGAAACCGCCGAGGACTACGTCGAAGCGATCGACGACCTGCAGGCCGGCCAGGGTGAGGCCCGCGTGGTGGAGTTGGCCCGCCGGCTGGGCGTGTCGCACGTCACCGTTGTTCGCGCGATCGCGCGGCTGAGCCGCGCCGGCCTGGTCACCGCCCGGCCGTACCGCGCCATCTTCCTCACCGACGCGGGCAAGCGTCTGGCCGAGCGCGTGCGGCGGCGGCACCAGGTCGTCGTGCAACTGCTCATGGCCGTCGGCGTGCCCGAGGAGATCGCCCGGGCCGACGCCGAGGGCATCGAGCACCACGTCTCCAAGCCCACCCTGGCCGCCTTCGAGCGCTTCGTCGAGGCCCGGGCCAATCAGCCCGCCGCGCCGCCGCCGCCGTGACGCGCGCGCCAGAGCGTCACCGCCTCGGGCTCCCGGGCGTAGAGCGGGTTGAGGGCGTCGGCCTGCACGGTCGGCACGTGCGCCGCGGCCGCCAGCACGGAGCGGGCATCCCACGACGGCTCGACCACCCTCCAGCCGATTCGCGTGGCCGCCGCGCGAATCTCCGCGGGCAGGTGCCGGTCGGCGATCATGACGCCCGCGGGCGAGAGCGCCGCGATCGCCGCGGCGTCGGCCAGGCGGCCGGCCGGTGCGGATCCCTTGCGCTCGAACCCCGGCGCGAGCAGGGTCAGGTGCACGACGCCCGCCTTGGCCGCCAGTGCCACCGCCAGCGGCCCCGAGCGGGCGTCGGCGGGCGCGCTCAGCGCCGCCGACAGTGCGCTGGGCACGGCGACGCACAGCGCGGGTGTGCCGCCGCCGGTCGCCGTCGCGATGAGCTTGCCGGTGGCGCAGGCGACGCGCAGGGCTGTGAACCCTCCCGGCCCCATCGAGACCGCCACGAGCGACACCTCGGCGGGCGCCCGGCCGGCCCGTCGCACCAGCCGGTCGATGGCGGGCATCAGGTCGTCGCGGTCGCGGTCCACGGGACGCAGCGGCTCGACGCCAAGCACCTCCACGCGCCCTGCCGGGTCCTCGGGCCCGGCACGCTCCACCAGCCCCAGGGCGACGCTGCCGCCGCCGGGTGAAGGAGGGTTGGAAGTCTCGATGGCCAGCGTCAGGTGCGGCATGGGGTGGTTCGGGGCGGGCCGGGGCAGGGTGCCGGCTAATCCCAGCCGCCGGACGAGCGGCCTCGCTTGATCTCGCCCCGGGCCTTCTTGGCGTCGAGCCGCCGGGCCTTGCTGGCGCGGCTGGGCTTGGTCTTGCGCCGCACCTTGGGCTCGGGCAGGGCGGCGATGATCAATTCGCGCAGTCGCGACAGGCACTCCTGGCGGTTGCGCAGCTGCGACCGTTCGCTCTCACTGACCAGCAGAAGCTCGCCCGCATCGTTGACGCGCCGGCCCGCCGCCAGCGCGAGGCGTTCGCGCTGGCGGGCGCTCAGCGGCAGGTCGGTCAGCAGCACGCGGAGCTCGCAGCGCGTCTCGAGCTTGTTGACGTTCTGCCCGCCCGGGCCGCCGGACCGGGAGAAACTGAACCGCAGCACGCCGTCGGGCACCCGCCGACCTGGCGCGACTTCAACGCCCGCCCCGGGGTCGGCGCCGGGATCGGGTTGTCGTCCTTCGCTGGTCATGCTCCACTCGCGGCGCGCCGGCACGGTACGCTCTGGGCCCCGCGGCGAGCGTCTCCCGCTCCGCGCCGCACCGAAAGGGCCGCATGACTGTACCAGCGTTCCGCATCCGCTCGCGCCGCCTCGCCCGCTCGCTCGCCCCGCTGTTGGCGTTCACGCCGGTGCCGGTGCTGGCGTTCGATCCGCCCCCGGCCGAGCCGGCCGCCGATGCGCCCGCGCTGCCGGCCCCGACCCGGGACTGGGTGGTCCGCCTGGACGTGCGCGGCTGGTACGTCGCGCCCGCCGGCGACCTGACCCTGCCCAGCAGCGGCCCGGCCGGCGACGCCGTGGAACTCTCCACCCTCGACGCCGACTCGCCCAGGTTCAGCCCCTTCGGCGAACTGAGCGTCCAGGCCGATCGCCTGCTGTTCACGCTGGCCGGCGCGAACTTCAGCGCCGATCGATCGACCACCGCGTCGACGGCGTACCGGCTCGGGGATGTCGAGGTCGCGCCCGGCGACACGGTGCGCACCGACCTGGACTTCACCCTCGTGCAGGCGTCGGTCGGCTACCGGGTGTTCGAGCACGATTTCGACGCCGCGGGCGACAACCGCATCCGCCTCTGGGCGCTGGGCGGGGTGCGCGTGCAGGACCTTTCGTTCGAAGTGAGCGAGCCGGGCGTGAGCCGTTCGAGCCGCGACGTGTTCACGGGCGAGCCGTTCGTGGGCGTGCGGACCGAGGGGCGCCTGGCCCGGGACTTCTACGCCGACCTGGACCTGAGCGTGGGCGCCTGGCCCGGGAGCCGCTCGACGTTCTCGTTCGACGTGGCGGTGGCCTTCAGCTGGAGGCCGGTGTCGTGGTTCGGCGCGCAGGTCGGCTACCGCCTGCTGATCACCGACACCGAGACGGGCGACGGGCCGGGTCGATTCCGGTTCGACGGCTCGATGGCCGGGCTGTTCGCCGGCGTCACGCTGCGGTTCTGAGCGCGCCGGGTCAGGCCGACTCGATCTGGGCCACCCAGCGCTCGTAGCGGGCCTGCAGGTCCGCCGCGATGTCCCCCGGCTTGACCCCCAGGGCCGGGTAATCGATGACGGGCATGATCCACAGGCGCGAGCGGGACGGCACCCAGAGGCTGGCCCAGGCGGTGTCGCGTTTGGGGGTGCCCGCGATGACGCACGGCAGCACGATGGCGTTGCTCCTGGCGATCAGCAGGCCCAAACCGTGCAGGAACGGGTGGAGCCGCCCGCGTTCGACCTGCAGGCGGCCTTCGGGGAAGATGCCCAGGGCGCCGCCGGCCTTGAGGTGCCGCATCGCTTCGCGCATGCCCGCGACTTCCGTCTGGCCGTTGCGGTTGACCAGGATCACTTCAAGGTACTTCCACAGGGCTTCGAGCCCCTGGCCCTGCATGTCCGCCGCCATCACCCAGCGCACGAAGTACGGCACCATCGATTGGATCAGGATCGGGTCCACCCCCGCGGTGTGGTTGCTGACGATGATCAGGGGCCGCCCGTCGATCGGCGGCGCCGCGGGGATGTTCTCGCGCCCCCGCACCCGCAGCCAGTGGTACCAGCGGGCGTACTGCCGAGCGAAGTGCCATCCGATGCCTGAGAACGCATCGCCCCGCGGGTTGTGCATGATCCGCCGGCAGGCCAGCGCGAACAGCACCCACCCGACGGCGACCAGCAGCAGCACCGTCACCGGGGAACTCATGGCGGGCCAATGTTAGCGTTCACAAACGATTGTTCCAGCCCCGCGCTGGCGCCGCCGCGCCGCCAATACCATGGCGTGGCATGAGTTCTCTCTGGTCGGCCCAGCGCCGCGCCCTGGTTCGGGCGGTTGAACCGCTCGCGGTCCGCATGCGTCCGCGCACGCTCGACGAGGTCGTCGGCCAGCAGCACATCCTGGGCCCCGGCAAGCTGCTGCGGCGCCTGCTGGACGCCGATGCGCTGACCAGCCTCATCCTTCACGGGCCCCCCGGCACGGGCAAGACCACCCTGGCCGAGGTGATCGCCGCCCACACGGGGCGGCACTTCGAGCGCGAGAACGCCGCGGCGGTGGGCGTGCAGCGCATCCGCGAGATCGCCGCCGATGCGCAGCGTCGGCTGGAGGACGGCGGCCGGCGCACGGTGCTGTTCCTTGACGAGATCCACCGCTTCAGCCGCGCCCAGCAGGACGTGCTGCTGGGCGACGTGGAGCGCGGGCTGATCACGCTGATCGGGGCGACGACGGAGAACCCGCTGTTCGCCGTGAACAGCGCGCTGGTGAGCCGCTCGACGCTGCTGCGGCTCGAGCCGCTGGACCGCCAGGCGGTGGGCGTGCTGGTGCGCCGCGCCGTGGCCGACTCAGAGCGGGGTTTCGGCTCGCGCGATGTCCGCATCGACGACGACGCGATCGGTGTCTGGGCCGAGCTGTGCGACGGCGACGCCCGGCGCGCGCTGGGGGCGCTGGAGGTGGCCGTGCTCTCCGCCGGCGACCGCTCGCCGATCGTCGTCGACCGCGCCGTCGCCCAGGAGTGCATCCAGCGCAAGGCCGTCGCCTACGACCACACCGGCGATGAGCACTACGACGCCGCCTCGGCGCTCATCAAGAGCGTGCGGGGCAGCGACCCAGACGCGGCGGTGTACTGGCTGGCCCGGATGCTCGACGCCGGCGAGGACCCGCGCTTCATCGCCCGGCGACTGGCGATCCTGGCCAGCGAGGACATCGGCAACGCCGACCCGCGGGGGATCATGGTCGCCGCCGCGGCGTGGGAACTGGTCGAGCGCATCGGCATGCCCGAGGCCCGCATCACGCTGGCGCAGTGCACGACGTACCTGGCCCTGGCGCCCAAGAGCAACGCCAGCTACGCCGCGATCGACGCGGCGCTGGCCGACGTGAAGTCGGGCCGGACGATCCCGGTGCCCGCGCACATCAAGGACGGCAACGTCCGCAAGGCGACGGAGAAGAGCGCGGGGGGCACGGGCGGGGGCAAGGCGGACGCCTACGCGTACGCGCACACGCAGGGCGTGAGGTCGGAACTGCTCGGGATGGTCGGAACGCAGGACTACCTCGGCGCGCCCCGTGCGTACTACGCGCCGGTCGACAGCGGCTTTGAGCGCACCCTGCGCGAACGGCTCGACGAGGCTCGCCGGCTCAGGGGCGGCTCTTGAACCCGACGCCGGCTGACGCCAAGGCCCGGCTCCGCGCGAGCGTCCGCGCTGCGCTGGCGGCGCTCGACCGCCGGGCGATCGCGGACCAGTCCGCGGCGATCTGCCGGGCGCTCGGCGCGTGGGCC
>JAEUIX010000252.1 GCA_016794945.1 Phycisphaerae bacterium | reverse complement strand
ACGTGCGGCAGCGTGTCGGGCGCGAACAGCAGCCGCTCATAAACCTCGTCGGCGATCGCGATGGCCCCCGTGCGCCGGCAACAGGCGGCGATCTGCTCCAGTTCCTCGCGGGTGAAGACCTTGCCGGTGGGGTTGTGCGGGGTGTTGACGATGACCGCCCGCGTGCGGTCGGTGAAGGCCGATGCCAGTTCCGCCGGGTCGAAGCGAAAGACGCCGTCGGCCCCGGGCCGCAGGGCGACGAACCGGGCGGCGCACCCCGCCATCGCGACGCACGCGCGGTAGGAGTCGTAGAACGGCTCGAAGAGCACGACCTCGTCGCCGGGGTCGCACACGCCCAGCAAGGCCGCGGCGATCGCCTCGGTGCAGCCGGCCGTGACGACGACCTGGGCGTCGGGGTCGCACGGCAGGGCGGTGTCGCGCGTGAAACGCTCGGCGATGCGCGCCCGCAGCGCCGGCAGGCCGGGCATCGGCGCGTACTGGTTGTGCTCGTGGTGCAGGGCGCGGGCGGCGGCGTCCTTGACGAACGCGGGCCCTTCGAAGTCCGGGAAACCCTGCGACAGGTTCACCGCGCCGTGCTCGGCGGCGAGGCGCGACATGGTGGTGAAGATGGTGGTGCCGAACGGCGCGAGCTTGGCGGAGACGGCGGGGCGCATGGCTGGCTCCGGCGGCGCCGCGGGCCGGCGCCGGGTGCGTCAGGCGTAGACCTCCATGAACACGCGGGAGGTCGGGCGCACCTGCTTGTGGATCATGCTGCGGTTCCAGCGGCGCACGTCGCGCATCGCCTCGGGATCGACCTTCAGGAACTGCTCGAGCGTCGAGCCGTTGAGCATCAGCGCAAGCTCCTGGAAGATGCCCAGCTCCATGCCCGCCAGCCCGCAGATGTAGACCAGCGCCCGCCCGCCCGTGAGGATCGGCAGCAGCCGGTCGGCATCCACCCGAAGGCGGTCCTGCACGTAGAGCCGGTCGTGCTCGCCGTTGCGCTCGCGGCTGATCGCCGTGAGGTAGTGGAAGTTGGGGTACTGCTGGGCCATCCGCAGGAAGAAGTCGTGGTACAGCAGGTCGCTCTGGTAGGGCGAGCCCATGATCAGCGCGATCTGGCTGGAGCAGTTGGCCTCGAGCAGGTCGATGATCATCCCCCGGTAGGGCGCGACGCCCGTGCCGGTGGCGAAGAAGACGTAGTCGTGCGCGTTGGTGTTGACCGGCAGCACGAACTTCTTGCCGTTGGGCCCGCTGACGCGGATCCGGTCCCCCACCTGCAGGTCGCACAGCCAGTTGCTGGCGACGCCCAGGAACAGCCGGTGCGTCTCCCAGTGCTCGTCGATCATCCGCTTGACCGTCGTCGAAATCACGTTGCCCTTGCCGTCCTCGCCCCGGCTGGGGCTGGCCAGCGAGTACAGCCGCAGCTTGTGCGGCCGCCCCGTGCCGTCCACGCCGTCGGGCAGCACGCCGATCGACTGCCCGGGGAAGCACCGGCCCGCCAGGTTCGTGCCCGAGACGTCCAGCTCGATGTGCCGGCAGATGCCCGCGGCCTTCTTTCCCGTGCACAGCTCGGACTTCACCACCGTGGCCCACGCCGGATCGGTCGGCCGGTAGATGTGCATCTCGACCGGGCGCATCTGCACTTCGTGGGCGGCGGGGCTGCTCATGGTGGCCCCACGCTAGGGTCCGGGCCCGGGGGCGTCAATCGCCACCGCCCGGCCGCGGGGCGGACGATCCGCTCCGCCCGTCGGCGTGCCGACGGCTCCGTAGACTGGCGACGGCCCCGTGGCGGAACGGCAGACGCAGCGGACTTAAAATCCGCGGCCCGGCAACGGGCGTGTGGGTTCGACTCCCACCGGGGCCATTGCCGCCCGGTCCGTGTGCCGGGAGGGGCACGCGGGCGTGCGATCCGGTACGCTGGCCGGCGCGTGAACGGCCGCGAGTCCATCCTGTACTTCGCACCGTCGTTCCTGGAGGATCGTCGCGACCGGCCGCTGCGCGGGGTGCAGCTGTTCGACCTGCACCACATCCGCGAGCTGGCCGAGTTGGGCCTGCGCGTGGTGGTGCCGGCAGAGGGGACCTGGCGCACGCGGCTCGAGCAACGGCTGGCCGACACGGGCGTGGAGCTCATGTTCACGGCCCGATTCGGCAAGCCGGTGCTGGCGGGACTCGCCGCGGCGTGGCGGCTCCGCCGGCCCGCGCACGGGCGGCCGTTCGACGCGATGCTCCTGGGCAACCCGGCAAAGGGCGCGCTGCCGGCGGTCGAAGTGCTGCGGGCACGGGGCGTAGTCGGGCGGATCGTGCTGCAGGCGCACAAGGCGCCGGGCCTGCTGGCGGCGTCGCGCCTGCGTGCGTGGGGAGCGACCCTCACGGCGGTGAGCCGGCAGGTGGCGGATCAGTTCCCGACCGATCTGCGCGAGCGCGTGTCCGTCTGCTACGGCGTCGCGAACGCCGAGGCCTTTACGCCCTCGCCGCGGGTCCGGCCGCCGGACGAACCCGTCCGATTCGCCATGCTGGGGAAGCTCGACAACCCGTGGAAGGGCGCCGCGCTGGCCGTGCGGGCCTTGGAGTCGATGCCCCAGGATCTTCGGAGCCGAGTGCGGCTTCACCTCGCCAGTTTCGGCCGCAGCCCGCCGGCCGTTCGGGATCCGTCGGTCGTCTACGAGCCGTGGATCGAGCCGCAGCACGTGCCGGCGTTCCTGAGGAGCATGGACGCGCTGATCGTCGCCAGCTACGGGCCGGACGAGACGTTCTCCCAGTCGATCGTGCAGGGCATGCTCTGCGGGCTACCGATCATCTCCAGCGACCTTCCCGTGCTCGCCGACAAGGTGGCCGACGGCGGGGGCCTGCTCTTCCCTGCGGCGGACCCGCGTCGACCGGACCTGTGGAACCCCGGCCCGCTGGCGGACGCCATGATCCGCATCGCCGACGATGCTGCCCTGCGTGCGCGGCTGGGCGTCGAGGCCCGGCGCATCGCCGCGGCGCGGTACGTGTGGAACACGCGCCGGTTCGTCGATCGCTACCTGCTGCCGAAGGACACGCCCAGCGCCCGGCCAGACGCCGCGTACGCGGGCTGAGCCGCGCATCGGATCGCCGTCAGCATCCGCCGAAGAACGAGAGGATGAACCGGTCGAAATCGGCGCCGGTGATGAACCCGTCGGGGCCGCCCGTGCCGGTGTCGTTGGTCAGGTCGGCCAGGAGCAGGCCTCCCGCTGTCCGCAACTCGGCGAAGAACGCCAGGATGAACACGTCGAAGTCGGTCCCGGTGATGAAGCCGTCGGGTCCGGACAACGGGTCGGGGCTGCCCTCGGTGCCCAGGTCGGCCGGGCAGGGGCCGACGGTGACGGTGAACTGAGCCGGGGCCGCGGCGGTGGAGGCGTCGAGCGGGTCGAGGCACGTGACCTCGCAGCGGAGCACCGACCCGAGTTGGAGCGTGCCGGCGGGGACGGCGTCGCTGCGTCCGGCGTGGGTGACGTCGCGGACGATGACTCCCGAACGCTTCCAGACGTATCGGTAACGGAGGATGTCATAGTCGGGGTCGTCGAGCGTGCGGCTGGCGCTCACCCGGGCGTACACGGCGTCGGTGGCGGTCGGGGCGGGCGGGTCGAGCGAGACGGTGAAGGCGTTGGGCGGCCGGTTGTACGTGGCGGAGCGAACGGAGCGCAGCTCGAGCGGCGCATCGGTCACCACGGGGACCGTGCCCGTGGACGGGCTGGTGAGCGTGACGCTGATGCGCCAGGTGCCCAGGAACGAGCTGCTGTTGAGGTCGTTGACGAAGAACGATGTCCACTGCCACCAGGTGCGCTGCGGCGTGGCGCCGTTGCTGATGGCAACCTGGCCCGACGTGAACGCCGTCGTGCCGTTCGGACGCTTGAAGGTGAACTGCCACGTGGCGTTGGCCGGAAGGTTCTGGAAGATCGTCCAGATGTAGAGGTTCGTCTCCGCGGGCGCCTTGTGCCCGGTGCGCGGCAGCGCGTAGGGCGGCAACTGGGTGGCGGGCAGCGTGCCGATGTTCAGTTGCGTGAAACCGAAGTCGTTGGCGTAGAACGTGCGGACGAACGCCGGCTGCTGAACGAACCCGCTGGATCCGGGCCGGCAGGCGCTGGCGGGCGTGGTCGCCCAGGGCTCGAACACGGTGCCGTTGCTGTCGCGGAGTTCGAAGTGCAGGTGCGGCACGCTGCTGTTGCCCGAGGAGCCTGTGAGGCCGATCTGCTCGGCCAGGCGCACGTGCTGGCCCACCGCGGGCAACACCGAGCCGTTGCGCAGGTGCAGGTACCAGGCCTGCGACCCGTCGGCGTGCTGTACCACCACGTAGTTGGCCGGCTGACCCGACATCGTGGTGTTCATGTCCGGGAAGCCGTCGGCCCGGGCCACGACCGTGCCCGGCAGCGCGGCGTAGACCGGCACGCCGTAGGCCTGCTCGCCGAAGGAGCGGATCACCGAGTCGTTGCCGTTGTGGCCGTCGTAGCTGCTCGCCGGCGAGGCGCAGGCGAAGTCCATCACCCCGCCGGCGGCGGGGTTGAGATCGACCGTGTACTGCATGAAGGCATCGTCGAAGAGGTTCACCGCGTGCGGGAAGAACCGCACCAGCGGCGGCGGCACGGGCGGGGGCAGGGCGCCGTCGGTCGGGTCGACCAGCCCGAGCGCGCGGACGTTGGCCGCGACGACCGCCTGGATCTCGGCCTCCTGCCACGCCGGCACGCAGGTGTGCCCGTCGGTGGGCTGGCCGATCGGGCCGCCGCCGGAGGCGACGAGGTGCCCGACCCGGCTCGGGGGGTCGAGCGGCGCCGGCAACAACGCGAGCGAGAGCGCGAGGGTGAGCATGGCCGTTCTCCCAGCAACATCAGTGCGATGCGCCGAGGAGAACCAGACTACTCGGACCCGGTGCAAACTCAAGGTTGGAGGCGCCGGCGAGCCCCAAAAAAACACCCCGGGCGGGGCCCGGGGTGCGGCGTTGTTGCTTATCGGTCTGTTTTCAGCAGCCGCCGGTGAAGAAGGCCTGGACGTAGAAGTCGAAGTCCGAGCCGGTCAGGAACCCGTCGGGGCCGCCCGTGCCGTCGTTGTTCGTCACGTCGGCGATCAGCTCCCCGTCGGCGTCGG
>JAEUIX010000245.1 GCA_016794945.1 Phycisphaerae bacterium | reverse complement strand
GTTGAGTCGTGTGCTTTTGGGATCTCGGGTCTGGGAGGCCGATCCGCGTCGAGCGCCCCCGCCCGCGCCGCCGCATCTCCAGACGCCCGCGCCCACCCCGCCAGCAGCACCGCCCGCCACGTCAGCCCCTGCGCCGTCTCCACCCCCGCCACCGCCGCCACCGCGCGTTCGGCCGTCCGAGCCGCCGCCGCCTCCTCCCCCAGCGCCCGCTGCGCCACCGCCGCCCGCAGCAGCACCCGCGACGCCTCCCGCACCGTCGCAAAGTCCGGCGCCGGCGGCCGCGCGCTCAGCAGCACATCCGCCGCCTCCGTCAGCCGCCGCGCCTCCAGCCTCGACACCGCACGACGCAGTTCCGCCCCATCCCGCGCCGGCGCCTCACCCAGCGCCGCGCCGGCGATCTCGCTCGCCTCCCGCAGCAGCCGGTTCCGCTCCGCCCCGTCCGCGCCCGCCGCCCCCGCCGCGCTCAACCGCGTTGCGACCTCCGCCACCGGGCGCGCCCGTTCCGCGGCCTCCGCCAGCCGCAATTCCCACCCCATCGCCGGCGTCACGCCCCGATCCACCACCCGCATGGTCATCACCGCCAGCACGAACGCCGCCGCCCACACCGCCCTCCCCGGGCGCGCCCCCGCCCCGTCGCGACCCGCCGCCGCCACGCCCACCACCGCCAGCACCACCCCGCACGACGCCGGCCATACCGGCGTCATCTCGATCTGCCCGTGCGCCACGATCACGCCCGCCGCCGCCGCCAGCGCCGCCGCCGCTCCCCGCGCCCCCGCCGCCGCAACGCCCCAGCACACCACGCACCCCAGCGCCAGCCCCAGCACGCGCGCAGCGGCCTGCTCCGGCGTCGCCGCCGCCCGCTCCAGGTACGTCGAGCCGATCACCCCCAGCGCCAGCATCACCATCGCCGCGCGCGCCGCCGCACGCGCATCAATCTCCTCCGGCGCTGCGGAAGCCGACGCGCTCCGCACCACCGCCCGCCCCGCCCACCACGCCATCACCACCAGCGCAGCGCCCCACGCCAGCCCGCCCCACCCCAGGCACGCCCACCAATCGAACAGCACCGAGTGCGGGCTCGCCACCTCCTCCGGGTTCAGCGGGTTCTTCGCCGTCAGGTACGCGCTCTTGAACCCGTCCGGCCCCACGCCCCACGGCCCCGCCCCCGCGCCGATCCGCGACGCCGCCTCCATGTACATCCAGCGGAACCACAGCGACAACTCCCCGATCCGCTCGCCCACCATCCCCCGCGCCGCCACCGCGCCCAGCGCCGCCGCCCCCGCGCCCGCGATCGTCCACGCCCCGGCCCACCGCCACTTCCCCCACGCGCCCCCATCGCGCCGCCCCAGCCACACCGCCGCCCCAGCCGCCCCCAGCCCCGCCGCCAGCGCCCCGTACCCGCCCTTGCTGTCGGCCATCACCAGCGCGCCCAGGCCCATCGCCGCCCCGAGCCCGCTCGCCCACAACACGCCCCGCCGCCGCGCACCACGCCACTCCCCCAGCAGCAGCGCCGCCCCCGCCGCCGCCGCCAGCGCCGCGAAGGTCGCGTAAACGTTGCTCAGCCCGAACCACCCGCTCGCCTCCACCTGCCCGATCCGCCGCTCGAACGCCGCGGCCCCCGACGGGTCATCCCCGAACATCGTTCCCCGCAGCCGTTCGAAATGCTCCAGCGTCCCCGCCCGCTCCACGAACACCTGCGCTGCGCCCTTCAGCGCCATCACCGCCACCAGCCCCAGCGCCGCCGCGAACACCGCCCGCCGCAGGCGCGCATCCCGCCCCGCGTGCGCCAGCGCCACCGCGCAGCACACGCCCGACATCCACGCCAGCCCCACGCGCACGTTCCCCGCGCTGGCCCCCGGCAGCAGCCACCCGTTGGCCACCACCGACACGCACCCCGCCAGCGCCAGCCCCGCCGCCACCCACCACCCGCGCCCCGCCCGCCACGGCGACCCCGCCAGCATCAGCACCGCCCCCAGCAGCACCAGCGCATCGACCACCGCAGACCCCGCCGGCCCCATGCCGATCGCCACCGCCGGCTCGCTCACCGGGTCCAGGTCCCACATCGGCAGGCTCGACGCCGTGCTCGTCGCCCGCGCGATCAGCGCCCCCATCGCCAGCACCGCCCCCGCCCACGCCGGCGCGCCGCACCGCGCCGCCTCGCGCCCGTCCGCCGGCCCGCTCACGGCCGCCCCTCCGCCCCGCGCCGCCCTTCATACACCGCCAGCGTCGCCAGCACCGCCAGCGTCTGCACGCCCAGCACCACCGCCTGCCACGGCGCCAGCGACGCCAGCACGATGCCCCCAAGCGCCGTCACCGCCGTCAGCCCGTAGATGATCAGCACCGCGTCCCGGCGCGACAGCCCGTGCCGCTCCAGCCGGTGCGACAGGTGCTGCAGGTCCCCCACGAACGGCGACCGCCCCTGCGAGATCCGGATCACGCACACCGACGCAAAGTCGTACAGCGGCACCGCCAGGATCACCACCGGCATGAACACCCCGTACCACCCGCCCGCCGCCGCGCCCCCGGCCGCCGGGTCGTAGTACGTCGTCCGAACCGTCAGGAACCCCAGCGCAAACCCCAGCACCAGCGAGCCGCCATCCCCCATGAAGATCGTCGCCCGCGGCCGCGGAAAGTTGAACACCAGGAACCCCAGGCACGCCCCGATCACCAGCGCCAGGCACGCCCCCACGAACCACTGCGGCCGCTCGTGCAGCAGCGTCGCCGCCAGGAAGCACGTCGATGCGATCGCCGCCACCCCCGCCGCCAGCCCGTCCATGTTGTCCATGAAGTTCAGCGCGTTGGTCACCACCACGATCCACAGCACCGTCACCGCCACCGACGCCCACGCCCCACCCGCGTACCCGTCCAGCAGCGTCAGCAGGCGCGACTCCGTACCGATCACCACCGCCGCGCCACACGCCAGCATCACCGCCAGCTTCAGCCACGGCCCCATCGGCCGCCGGTCGTCGATCAGCCCCACGATGTGCAGCACCGCCAGCGCCCCGACGAACACCAGCGCCGGCCCCGTCTGCTGCGCCAGCCCCGGCAGGTGCTCCTTCAACCCCGGCGCCAGCGCCACCAGCCACTCGGCCGCCGGCGTCCGCAGCACCAGCACCCCCGCCGCGATCGGCAGCGCGATCCCCCAGAAGATGCCCACGCCGCCGGTGTTGGGCACGCGCTGCACCGCCGCCTTCACCTGCCCGGCAACCCCCGGCCCGTCCAGCGCCCCCAGCCGCCGCCCCATCGCCCGCGCCAGCCACGTCAGCGGCGCCGCCAGCACGAACGCCACCGCGATCAGCCCCAGCACCGCTCCGGTCATGCCACGAGTGTAACGCCCCGGTGGCCCCGCACGGAGGTGCGGCCGCTCCGGGCGGTGTCGGAATTGACTGCGGGCCGTGGTCGCGGGTGAAGCGGCGCGACACGACCCCGCCCCGAAGCGTCCAAGGTTTGGACTTCGCGACAACCGCAACAAACACGCACCCTCTCCCTTCACCGCTCCCCGCGACCGCCGATCACCCCTCGATGCTCACGGCCCCATCGCAGCCCGAGCATCGACCAGCGGCTGGTCGCTCATGCGGACGAGCCCAACACGCGGGAAATCCAGGTCGATCGTCACCCACAGCGCCACCGCGATCAGCAACGCCAGCGACACAATCTCGGTTCGGTTCCGTCGCCCCGCCAACCCTTGGCCGAAGCCGACCTCGTACATCGAAACCGCCGCGCACCCCAGCAGCAGCGCCAGCACCAGCGCCGGCATGTGCCGCTTCGTCGCCGCGTTGCGCACCGCCAGCAGATCGATGATCTCGTTCAGCGGCTCCAGCACCAGCGCCGCCGTGACGGGCTGCGCCCGAACGCCCGCCGTCGCCGCCGCCCAGGCCGCCGCGTGATGCGCCGCCAGGCGCGCCGTCACCGCGGCGGCGTCCGCGGTCGCGATCGTCTGGAACAGCACGATCCGATCATCCGCGTATCGCCGCAGGCTGGCTCGCAGCATCTCGCGTTCCGGCTCCGGCAGCAGGTCTGCACGCAGATACGCCGTGCCCATCGCGTTGCCCTCGCGCACCAGCACGTCCTGGCGGTCGATGAACCGCGACATCGCGCCCGAGAACGCGAAGCCCAGCAGCAGCGCCAGCAGCCCGAGCAGCGCGGCCTGCACAGTGCCGAGATGGCTGTCCGACTCGCGGAGCCGCCGTTTCCACAGCCCAACCCGAAACCCCGCCTCTACCGAACCCAGCAGCCCGCAGACAAGGCCCAGGGCGATCAGAGCCTGCACGAACGTCGGCGACATCATCGATCAAGCCTACCCAGATGGTCGACATCGCGGGGCCCCCGCAAGCCCGCGAAGGTCCACCCTCACACCTGCTCCGCCCCTTCCTCGGCCCGCGCCAGGTGCCACGCCCCGCGCCACGCGTGATACCCCAGCCGGTCCAGCCGCCGCACCCATTCCACCAGCGCGATCGCCTCCGCCGCCGAGTGCGCCCCGCCCGCCACCGACGCCAGCGTTTCCGGCCGGTGCGCCCGCCGCAGGTCCGCCAGCGCCTTCGACAGCCGTTCCAGGTCCGCCAGGCCCGCCACCTCCGTCTCCAGCGCCCCGCGCCGCGGCGCGCCGTCTTCCCCCGCGCCGTTCGGAACGCCCGCTTCCCCCGTCGTGCGCGTGCACAGGTCCCCCGCCAGACGAAGCGCCCGCGCGCACAGGTCCGCCGCCTCCGCCGCCCGCGCATCGTCGAGACGCGACAGCGCCGCCGCCCACGCCTCCCCCGTCCCGTCCGCCGCCTCGCCCGCCTCGCTCGCCTCGATCCAGTTCTCCGCCAGCCGCGATGCGTGGTCCAGCGCGTGCAGCGTGTGCGCCAGCCGGTGCCGCTCCGCCGCGCTCTCCACCGCCCCCAGGTCCGACGCGAACACCCGCGCCGCCGTCAGCGCCCGCCGCGCCGGTCCCACCACCGACCCGTCCAGCGCCGAGCCGCGCCGCTCGATCCCCCGCGCCACCGCGCGGCACGCTTCCCCCAGGCTCTCGGCCACCGTCAGCCGCACCGCCTCCACCGCCACCTGCGGCAGCGACCGCACCGACCGGTCCAGACGCCGCTCCAGCGCCGCCCCGCGCTGCGGCATCAGCCGCTCCACCACCCGCGCAAACCGCCCCGCCAGCGGCACCATCACCACCACCCCCGCCAGGTTGTACGCCGAGTGAAACGCCGCCAGAACCACCGGCCCATCCCCGCGCTCGGCCAGCCCCGCGATCACCCCCACGTACGCCGGAAGCAGCACCAGCGCCGTCCCGCCCGTCGCCACGTTGAACAGGATGTGCGCCGCCGCCGTCCGGGCCGCCGGCGTCGTCGAGCCGATCGCCGCGATCGCCGTGCTGATCGACGATCCCACGTGCTGCCCGATCACCAGCGCCGCCGCCTGCTCCGGGCCCACCGCCCCCGCCGCCAGCGCCGACAGCGTCACCGCGATCGCCGCGCTCGACGACTGCATCAAGACCGTCATCACGATCCCCGCCCCCGCCAGTTGCGCGATCCCCAGCGCGCCGCCCAGCCCCGCGCCCACCCGCGGCAGGTCCTCCGGCCGCACACGCTCGGCCAGCCCCGCCATCCCCTGCTGCAGCACCGTCAGCCCTAGCAGCAGCAGCCCGTACCCCGCCACCGCCCCGCCCGCGCTAGCCCACCGCCCGCGCCCCAGCAGCCGCGCCACCGCCCCCGCCAGGATCAGCGGCATCGCCGCCGGCGCCAGCGACACCTTCACCCCCAGCAGCGCCACCAGCCACCCCGTCCCCGTCGTTCCCAGGTTCGCCCCGAACACCACCCCCAGCGCCTGCGGAAACGTCAGCAGACCCGCGCTCACCAGCCCGATCGTCGTCATCGTCGTCGCGCTCGACGACTGCACCACCAGCGTCGCCACGCACCCCGTCACCGCCCCGCGCGCCGGCGTCGCCGCCGCCCGCGCCAGCACCGCACGCAGCGACGACCCCGCCAGCGCCCGCAGCCCCTCGGTCATGATCCCCATGCCCAGCAGGAACAGCCCCAGCCCGCCGATCACCGAGATGGCCGTGCCAGCCTGCATCGTCCGCCGCCAGCATATTCCCCGCGCCGCCGCCGCCGCAGGGTCTATCGTTCACCGCGGGTGAGGGCGGCCGCGCCGCCGCGGCCGGAAACAACTCCGGAGCATCCCCATGGACGCGATCAAGACCATCCTCGTCGCGGTCGATTTCTCCCCCTGCTCGCTCGACGCCGCCCGCGCAGCGCTCCGCATCGCCGCCTGGAACCGCGCCGCCGTCATCGCCCTCCACGTCGTCGAGCCCTTCGTCTACAGCCCCGAGCTCCTGCCCCTGGTCCCCACGCCCGCCGAGCGCGGTCGCGACGCCGAACGCCAGTGGCGCGACTTCGCCGCTTCAGAGCCCGCCGCCGCCGCCCAGTTCCGCGCCGTCGTCGGCCACCCCGTCGCCGCCATCCTCGCCGAGGCGCGCCAGTGCAACGCCGACCTGCTCGTCCTCGGCGAGCACAGCGTCATCGACGCCCACCGCGGCATCGGCCACGTCGCCTCCGGCTGCGTCCAGAAGGCCCCGTGCAAGGTCCTGCTCGTCAAGCAGGGCCAGCGCGGCCCCTTCCGCCGCATCACCGTCGCCGTCGCCGGCACGCCCACCTGCTCCGCCGCCATCGAGGCCGCCGTGCGCATCGGCGCTCAGGACCACGCCGCCGTCGAGCTCTTCCACGCCTACGAGGACCCCTGGCGCTCCGGCCAGGTGCCCCGCTCCGTGCTCGACGCCGCGCCCGACATTCGCCAACGCATCCAGGAGGGCCAGGCCGAACGCCTCCGCGCCTTCGCCAAACCCTTCGAGCACGAACTCAACAGCCTCAAGGCCTCCGTCGCGGTCGCGCCCGACCGCTCCCACGCCGCGGCCATCATCGCCCGCGTCCGCGAAACCGCCAGCGACCTGCTGATCATCGGCACCCGCGCCCGCTGGAACCTGCGCGACGCCTTCCTCGGCAGCACCGCCGCGCGCGTCGTCCGCGCCGCCCCCTGCTCCGTGCTGGCCATCAAGCCCGCCGGCTTCGAGCCGCCCGAGCCCCAGCCCGCGCCCCGCGCCGACCTCGTCTCCGACGCCGCCCTCGGATTCTCGCCGCGGTTCTGACCCGCCCATCGCCCGCGCTCCGCGGAGCACGATCCTCGGGCGACTACCCGCCCACCGCCCCCGCGATCGCCCGCGCCAGCGTTTCGCCCTCCGCCAGCTTCCCCGGCCGCCACACGATCCCCAGCCCCGACCCATCCTCGTGCTTCGGGATGATGTGGTAGTGCACGTGCATCACCGCCTGGTGCGCCCCCGCCCCGTTGTTCTGCAGCACGTTGTACGCCGCGCACCCCGTCGCCCGCACCACCGCCCGCGCCACCAGCGCCACCGCCCGGCCCAGCGCCGCGGCCGATTCCTCCGACAGTTCGTGCACCTGCGCCGCCGCCTGCTTGGGGATCACCAGCGTGTGCCCCCGGCTCAGCGGGTTGATGTCCAGGAACGCCAGCACCCGGTCATCCTCGTACACCTTGTGGCACGGAATCTCGCCCCGGATGATCTTCGAGAAGATGGTCTCGCTCATGACGCCAGTCTACCGGCCGCCCGCCGGTACAATCGCCCCATGATCGGCGGAGCCGACACGCCAGCCAGCCCCGACGCCCGCCCCGGCGCGCCCGCGCCCGCCCCGGCCCGGCCCATCCGCGTGCTGCCCCCGCTCGTCGCCGGCCAGATCGCCGCCGGCGAGGTCGTCGAGCGGCCCGCCTCGGTCGTCAAGGAACTCATCGACAACGCCCTCGACGCCGGCGCCCGCCGCATCGCCGTCGAGCTCGAGCAGGGCGGCGTCGAACTCGTCCGCATCGCCGACGACGGCGACGGCATCCCCGCCGACCAGTTGCACCTCGCCCTCGCGCCCCACGCCACCAGCAAGATCACCGCCGCCGACGACCTCGACCGCATCGCCACCATGGGCTTCCGAGGCGAGGCCCTCGCCTCCATCACCTCCGTCGCCCGAGTCACCATCCGCTCCCGCTGGCGCCACCAGCCCGCCGCGGCCGAGATCTCCGCCGAGGGCGACACCGCCGGCCCCGTCCGGCCCGCCGCCGGCCCCGTCGGCACCACCGTCACCGTCCGCAATCTCTTCTTCAACACGCCCGCCCGGCGCAAGTTCCTCCGCACCCCCGCCACCGAGCAGGGCCGCTGCGCCGACGCCGTGCGCTCGCTGGCGATCTCCCACCCCGCCGTCGCCTTCACCCTCACCTGCGACGGTCGCCGCACGCTCGACCTGCCCGCCGATCAATCACCCCGCGCCCGCGCGCTCGACATCCTCGGTCCCGAACTGGCAGACCAGTTGCTCGAAGTCCACGGCGACGGCCGAACGCTCTCGGCCGCCGCCGCCGGCGCGGGCCTGACCCTCTGGGGCCTCGTCGGTCTGCCCTCGATCGCCCGCGCCACGCTGGCGGCGCAGCACGTGTTCATCAACGGCCGCCCCGTCCGCGACCGCACCATCCAGCACGCGATCAAGGAGGCGTACCGCGGCCTCATCGAGCCGGGCCGCTACCCCACCGCCGTGCTCATGCTGGAGATGGACCCCGCCAGCGTCGACGTGAACGTGCACCCCACCAAGGCCGAGGTGCGCTTCCGCGATTCATCGCTGGTGCACGGCACGGTCTTCCGCGCGGTGCGCGATGCGCTGCAGCGCGCCGACCTCACGCCCGCGCTGCCCGCCCCCGCCGCCGCCGCGCCCTTCGCCGGCCCGCGGGCCATCCTGCCCGCCGCCCCGGCCCCGACACGGAGCCCCGGCCGTCCCATCTCGCCCGACGCGTTCGCCGACTATTTCCGCCGGCAGGTGCCCGCGGCCGTCGGCGGCCGGCTGGAGTTCGACGCCCTGCGTGCCGCCGTGCAGGCCGACGGCGCGACGCCCGCCCAGGCACAGCCCGCCCCGTCACCGCCCGCGCCGGCCGAGCCGAACGCACCCGAGCCCGCCGCGCCCGAGTCGGTGGACCCGGGGCTGATCGAGCCGCGCCCGGCCGACCGCGTGCTGCAGGTGCACAACTCGTTCCTGGTGACGCAGGACGAGCAGGGGGTCGTGATCATCGACCAGCACGCGCTGCACGAGCGGGTGATGTTCGAAGCGCTGCTGTCGCGCCTGGGCGCCGGCTCGCTGGAGAGCCAGCGGCTGCTGACGCCCGCGGTGGTTCCCGCCTCGGCCCGCGACGCCGAGGCGCTGCCGGCGCTCGGCCCGCTCCTGGCCCGCATCGGCATCGAGGCCGAGCCGATCGGCCCCGACGCCGTCGCCGTGCACGCCTTCCCCACGTTCCTGTTCGACCGGGGCGTGGAGGTCGGCCCGTTCTTCCGCGAACTGCTCGATCGCGCCACCGGCGCCTCGGGCGACCCCTTCGCCCCCGGCTCCGAGGAAGCGCTGCACGAGGTGCTCGACATGATGGCCTGCAAGGCCGCCGTCAAGGCCGGCGACCGCCTCAGCACGCCGGAACTGTCGCGCCTCGTCGAACTGCGCGAGGCCGTCGAACGCTCCAGCAACTGCCCGCACGGGCGGCCCACCAGCATCCGCGTGACCATCCGCGAACTGGAGAAGTGGTTCGGGCGAGCCTGACGCTCGGCCCCATCACGCCTCGTCGAGCAGCGCCACCGTCGTGAACGGCTTGCCGCTGAGCATCTCCAGGCTCGCGCCACCGCCCGTCGAAACGTGGCTGAACTTCGACGCCAGGCCGAAGGCCTCGGCCGCCGCGGCCGAGTCGCCCCCGCCGACGATCGACGTGGCCCCGTTGGCCGTCGCGTCGACGATCGCCTGCGCGACCATCTGCGTGCCCACGCGGAAGGGCTTCCACTCGAAGACGCCCATCGGCCCGTTCCACACCACCGTCCGGGCCTCGCTCAGGACCATGCCGTAGTTGAGCTGCGTCTTGGGGCCGATGTCCAGGCCCATGTACCCCGCGGGGATCGCGTCGGCGCACACCTTGATGTCGCCGGCGTTCTCGCTGAACTGCGTGGAGCAGACGTGGTCCTGCGGCAGGTGCAGGTCGCACTTCATCTTCGCCGCATCGTCGAGCATCTTCTTGGCCGCGGCCAGGTGGCTCTCCTCGACGCGCGAGGCGCCGACGTTGCGGCCCAGGGCCTTGAGGAAGGTGTAGGCCATGGCGCCGCCGATGAGGATCGCGTCGGCCTTGGGCAGCAGGTTCTGCACCAGGGGGATCTTGTCGCTGACCTTGGCCCCGCCGAGCACCACCACGAACGGCTTGGCCGGCTTGGCCAGCGCATCGCCGAGGTACTTCAGCTCCTTCTGCAGCAGCAGCCCGGCGACGCGCGGCTTGCCCGCCATCGCCTTGGGCACCGCGAACATCGAGCCGTCCTCGCGGTGCGCCGTGCCGAAGGCATCGTTGACGTACAGGTCGCCGTAGCCGGCGACCTTGGCGGCGTACGACGCCTCGCCCTTCTTCTCCCCGGCGGCGAAGCGCACGTTCTCGCACAGCACGACCTGGCCCGGCTTGAGCGCGGCGACCGCCGCGCCGGTGGCGGCGTCGGTGCAGTCGTTGGAGGGGAAGAGCACGGGCCGGCCGAGCAACTCGCCCAGGCGCGCGGCGACGGGGCGCAGGCTGTACTCGGGCTCGAAGCCCTTGCCCTCCGGCCGGCCCAGGTGCGAGAGCAGCACGCACGAGCCGCCCCGGTCCAGGACGCTCTTGATCGTGGGCAGCGCCTCGCGGATGCGGCGGTCGTCGGAGATCGCGCCGTCCTCGATGGGCACGTTGAAGTCCACGCGGATCAGGGCGCGCTTGCCGGCGACATCAACCTGGGCGATGGTCTTCTTGGCCATGGTCGGGCCTCCCTGGAGCTTCGTAGGGGGTGGGGATTCGGGGTTCGGTGGCGCGTCGCGGGGGCCGGCGCGCGGCTC
>JAEUIX010000230.1 GCA_016794945.1 Phycisphaerae bacterium | reverse complement strand
CCCCATTTCCCGCATCGGCGGGTTCCACCGGATCGCCGTCGAGGCCACCGCCGTCCCCCCCATGGGACGGGGCGTGCTGCAGCGCGTGCTCGCCGACGTTCGATCGCGAGGGCTGCTGACCAGCGATGCGCGCACGGCGGTGGACGTCGATCCCATCGCGCTGCTCTGACGCAATCCGCTCCACTACGCTTGCAGCGGTGTGCCTTCTGCCGAGCCGACCATGATCCTGCTTTCGCTCTGCCTGTCGTTCAACCTGCTCCAGCAGCCGCCGGCCCCGCCCCGGCCGGCCGAGACGCCCGTGGCGCCGCAGGCCGCCCAGCCGCCCAGGGGCGTTGACCGCCTACAGAACGATGCGCGCGCCGCGGGCGCGCTGGTGACCACCGCGCTGGCACGCGCGTTCGTGGCTGCGGCTGACGGGCTGCCGACGGTTGAACCCAGGAGCCTCTACCAGCACCCGGCGACCAGGGCGTGGCTGACGCCCGAGCAGGCCGCGGCGCTGCCGGAGTCCGAGCGGGCCGCGCTCAAGCCCCGGGTGCTGGACGAGGAGTTCTACTACACGACCCGGTACGGGTCGCCGTTGGCGTACGCAAGGGCGATCGACCTCATCGGCGCGCGCGAGCCGTGGAGCCGTCGCACCGACCTTCGAGGAACGCGAGTCATGGACTTCGGCTGCGGCGGCATGGGGCCGGTGCGGCTGCTGGCGATGATGGGGGCCGATACGGTCGGCGTGGATGTGGATCCGCTTCTGGGCGCGCTCTACAGCCGACCGGGCGACCAGGGGTCCATCGGCCAATCCGGCGGCGTGGCCCGGCTCGTGATCGGCCAGTGGCCGGGCGACAGCGAAGCGGCCGCGGCCGTCGGGGCCAGGTTTGACCTCATCCTGTCGAAGAACACGCTGAAGCGCGGGTACATCCACCCGGAGCGGGAGGCGGACCCGCGGACGCTGGTCCGCCTTGGTGTGAGCGACGAGCGGTTCGTGCGATCCATGTACGAGGCGCTCAAGCCGGGCGGCCTGGTGATGATCTACAACTTGTCACCCGCGCCGTCGAAGCCGGACCAGCCGTACAAGCCGTGGGCCGACGGGCGGTGCCCGTTCGATCGTCCGGTGCTGGAGGCCGTCGGGTTCGAGGTGCTGGAGTTCGATCGCACGGACGATGCGGCGGCCCGGTTGCTGGGCAAGGCGCTGGGGTGGGACGCTCAGGGGATGGATCTCGAGAATGACCTGTTCGCTCACTGGACGCTGCTGCGACGGCCGATGAACGGCGCACCGGCGCGATGAACGATCGCCCGCCCGGAACCAACGCACGATGCTCGTTCACCTCCATGGCGCCTTGCTGCCGGCCGACCGGGCCCACGTCAGCCCGTTCGACCGGGGATTCCTCTTCGGCGACGGAATCTACGAAGGGCTGCGGTGCGGGGTGATCTCCGGCCGGAGGCGGGTGATCGGCCTTTCGCGGCACCTGCGGCGAATGGCCGCCGGACTGGCGACGGCGGGAATCGAGTTCGATCCCGCGACCCTCGGCCCGGCGACCGAAGCCCTGCTCGACGCCAACGGGCTGAGCGAAGCGTTCATCTACTGGCAAGTCACCAGCGGGGCGCCGGATCCGGCCACGCAAACGCCGCGATCGCGCGTGCCTCCGGCGGGGCTTCGCCCGACGGTGTTCGGGTACTGCACGCCGCTGCCGGCGCTGTCCACGCTCGCGGAGCCCGCGATCAAGGCCTGCGCGGTGCGGCCCGACCGGCGGTGGGAACTGGGTCACGTCAAGTCCATCAGCCTGCTCGGCAACGTGATGGAGGCGATCGACGCCGCGGAGCGAGGGGCGGACGAAGCGGTCCTCGTCCGCGAGCACGCCGGGCGGCGGCTGGTGACTGAAGGGACGTACACCAACGTGGTGATCGTCACGTCGCGATCGGCTCCGGATGCGAACCTGCCGCCCCCGTTCGACCGGTACGAGGTCGCGACCCCCTCGCTGCGCAGCGCGCCGCTTCTGGCGGGCGTCACCCGGGAAATCCTGCTCGACGTCGAACCGAACCTCGTAGAGCGGGCGATCGACGCCGCGGAGCTGGGCCGGGCCGACGAGGTGATCCTGGTGGGCACCACGACCATGGTCACGTCGGTGTCGCGGCTGGACGGGCGTTCGCTGGGGGACGGCCGGATCGGCCCGGTGGCGCGGCACCTGTTCCACAGACTGCTGGACGCGATCCGGTCGGGGGCCGACGAGCTGTCCGGCAACAGGCCGCTCCGGCGCGGCGTAACTGCGACCGGGGCGAGCTAGACTCGCGCCCGCATGGATCACGCACGCCTCCAAGGACGCCGCGTCACCGTCATGGGCCTGGGTCGCTTCGGCGGCGGCGCGGGAGTGGCACGCTACCTGGCGCGCCTTGGCGCCCGCGTGCTGGTGACCGATCTGGCGCCCGAGCGGGAACTCGCCGAGCCGGTCGGCGCGATCGGCGACCTGGTGTCGGCGGGGGTGGTGTCGCTGCGCCTTGGGGAACACCGCGAAGAGGATTTCGCGGGGGCCGACCTGGTGATCGCCAACCCCGCGGTTCCCCGGCCGTGGTCCAACAAGTACCTTCTGGCGGCGTCGAGTGCGGGCGTACCCATCACGACGGAGATCCGTCTGGCCATTGAGCGCCTGCCCAACCGGGCACGCACCATCGGCATCACCGGCTCGGCGGGCAAGTCCACCACCAGTTCGATGATCGCGCACTGCCTGCGGGCATTCGGGCTGACGGTTCGCCTGGGCGGCAACATCGGCGGCTCGCTGCTAGACGAGGTCGAGTCGTTCTCGCCGGACGACGCCGTGGTGCTCGAGCTCTCCTCGGCCCAGTTGCACTGGCTGAACGCCGGAACGGGCGCGCCGGGCGTTCCGGGCTTCTCGCCGCGCATCGCCGTGCTGACCAACCTCTCGCCCAACCACCTGGACTGGCACGGCGACGTGGGCCACTACGCCCGGAGCAAGGCGGTCATCGCGGCGCACCAGCGCGGGCCCGAGCACGACGACTTCATCACCGCCGACGATCCCGCGACCAACTCCGCCCTGCGCGACTGGCCCGCGCCGCGGGCTCGCGTGGTGCGGTTGAAGCCGGGTGATCCGTCCGGCGATCCGTGCGACGCGTCGCCCTGGCTGAGGCTGAAGATCCCCGGGGCGCACAACCGGCTCAACGCGCGGGTGGCGATCGCCGCGGCGGCGTGCGCCGTGGAGCGATTCACCGGCGAGCCGCGCGGGGCGGACCTGACGCGTCGGCTCGCCGAATCGCTGGCGACCTTCGGGGGGCTGGACCACCGGCTTTCGTTCGTGTGCGAGCGGGGCGGCGTGCGGTACTACAACGACAGCAAGTGCACCACGCCCGAGGCCGCGCTGCTGGCGGTGCGCGCGTTCGCGGAGGAGCCGGGCGTCGGCGCCCGGCGCGTGCACCTGATCGCCGGCGGCTACGACAAGGGCAGCGATCTGAACCCGGTCGCCCGCGTCGCGGCCGAACTGGCCGGGCTGTACACCATCGGCGTCACCGGCCCGGCGATGGCCGAGACGGCGCGGCGGGGCGGCGCCCGGGTGACGGAGTGCGCACGGCTCGAGCTCGCGGTCGAAGCCGCCTCCGCCGCGGCGCGCCCGGGGGACGTGGTGCTGCTGTCGCCGGCGTGCGCATCATGGGACCAGTTCACCAACTTCGAGGAGCGCGGGCGCCGGTTCGCGGAGCTGACGCGCTCGCTCGGAGGGGAGCGTTCAGCATGAGAACCCGAGCGTGTCTCGCGGCGGCGGTGGCGACGGTCCTCGTGAACTGGATGGGCGGGTGTGCCGGTCCGGCGCCAAAGCCGGCGCCGCCCAGTTCGCCGGCTGAGGCAGAGCCGATGCGACCGGGGGCCGTCGCGCCGGCATCGCCCGGGCCGGGCGCGCCGGCAGGCGCGGCGGCGCCCGCGGTGTCCGGGGCCGGCGCTCGCGATGTGCTGCCGGGCGTGCGGTTGGACCTTGCCGCGCGGACGGTGGAGTTCGACGGCATCGTGCCGATCGACGCGCACGACCCGGACGCCCCCAACGTCTACCTCGAGCTGATGGTCTGCACGGCGGACACGCGCGAGCACGAGTCGCTGGTGGTGACGCGCGTCCGCGCAGCGCACGTGCACGCGGCGCTGCTGATGCTCGGGCTGTCGCCCGGGTCGCCGGGGAACTTCGAACCGGCCGACGCGGGACCGCGGGTAACGCCGCCGACGGGCCCTTCGGTGGCCGTGATGGTGCGGTGGCGTCTGCCCGACGGGAGCGAGCGGACCGGCGACCTCCACGAGTGGGTCGTATCCGCGCGCGACGGGCGCCGCTTCGGAACGCCCACGCCGGAGCAGGCCGGCGTTCGGCTGCCCGGAGGGTTCTGCTTCGCGGGATCTCGCACGGTCCGCCGGGCGGACCCGGGAACGGGCCGGATGGCGGACACGTACGAGGCCGATGGCGGGGGCACGCTGGTGGGCCTGTGCACGTTCGGCTCCGAGACGATTGCCTGGCGGCAGGTGATCTCCCCGGACGCGGGCGCGCAGGAGCCCGAGTGGATCGCCGATCGACGGATCGTGCCCAAGGTCGGCACGGCCGTCACGGTCGTCCTGCGGCCCCTGGACCGAAATTGACCAGGTCCGGGCGCGGTCCCGGCCGTCGCGAAGGGCAACAATCTGGCCGGTGATCTCGCCCGGAACCAACTCGACCGGCGCCGCGGGAGCCTCGGCTCTGCGCCGGGGCGTGCTGTTCACGAGCTTTGAACCTTCCGGGGACGATCACGCCTCGATCGTCATTGCCGAGCTGAAGCGGCGCCACCCGGACCTGCCGATCTACGCCTGGGGCGGGCCCAAGATGGAGAAGGCCGGCGCCACCATCGTCGAGCGAACCGGTCACGATGCAGTGATGGGCCTGCCCGGCATCGGCAAGATCATCGAGCACATCCGCATCAACCGGCGGATCGAGGAGTGGCTGGACCGCAACCGGGTGGCGGCCCACATCCCGGTCGATTCGCCGGATGCGAACTTCGCCATCTGCCGCCTCGCCAAGGACCGCGGCGCGCGGGTGATCCACCTGGTGGCGCCCCAGCTCTGGGCGTGGCGCGAGGGGCGGATCCGCAAGCTCCGCCGCCTGACCGACCTGGTGTTGTGCGTGCTGCCGTTCGAGGAGGATTGGTTCGTCTCGCGGCGCGTGCCGGCGCGGTTCATCGGCCATCCGCTGTTCAACGAGCCGCTCGACGCCGCGGCCCTGGACCGGCGCGCCGCTTCGCTGCCGCAAGGTACGCCGAAGCTGGCACTCATGCCCGGTTCGCGCCCGAGCGAGATCCGAAGGTCGCTGCCCCCGCTGCTGGATGCGCTGCGACGGATCCGTGCGGACTTCCCGTCGGTTTCGGCCGTGGTGGCGGTGACCAAGCCGCAGGTGGAGGACGAGATCCGGGCTCGGGCCCGCTCGCTGGGCGGGTGGCCCGAGGGCCTGGGGGTGGTGTGCGGCGATACCGACGCCGTGATCCGCTGGTGCGACATGGCGCTGGTCGCCAGCGGCACGGTCACGCTGCAGGTCGCCCGCCAGGTCAAACCCATGGTCACGTTCTACCGCCTGCCGAAGCTGCTGAGGCCGATTTTCGCGCTGTTCGGCCGGCTCATCTTCACCACCAAGCTGTTCACGCTGCCCAACGTCGTGATGGGGCGACGCATCGTGCCGGAGTTGGTCCCCCACTTCGGCGACGGGCGCGACCTGGCCGTGGGCGTCTACCGATTGCTGCGCCAACCCGGCTTCGCCGATGACCAGCGCGAGGCCCTCGCGGCCTTGTGCCGGAAATTCGAGCACCACCGCGCCGGGCCGCTGGCGGCCGACGCCATCGAGCAGCTCATCGGCCTGGCGCCGATCGTGCCCACCACCGCGTCGTTCAACCCCCTGGCCGTCGCGACGCCCGAGACCAAGCCGCTCAGCCCGACCTCATCGGCTCCATGACGATCGACGCGGCCCAGGTGTTGCCGATGCGGTCGGGCACCGGCACGCCTGCGAACGCGGGGGTACGGACGAGCAGTTCGCGGTCCATCAGGCGGTGCAGCAGCGCGGCGGCGTCGGCGCGGGCGACCGGTTCCTCGGCACAGAAGAGCACCAGCAGCAC
>JAEUIX010000214.1 GCA_016794945.1 Phycisphaerae bacterium | reverse complement strand
GACGGAGCCACGTTCCGCCTGACGCGCACGCGCAGCAACCACCGCATGCTGCGCGAAGACCAGAGTTCGCTCGGCATGGATGCTCCGGATCGCTGGTGGGACTGGGTCGGCCAGGGATGGATGGCCGGTGAAAACCCGATCCTGCTCATCGACGCCGCGACGCCCGACCTGATCGGCGACGGCCCGCGAACCACGTGGCTCTGGCTTGACGCCCATCACTCCATCCCGTTCCAGATGGTCTACCACGTCTCGGGCGGCACGGCGACGGTCACGTACGAGGCCCCCGCGCGGTTCCGAGCGCGCATGACGCACAACGGCGTCGCCGCGCCGTCGAGCAATGGAAACGTCTGGGCCGTCCGGCCCACCCAGTTCGACGTCTGGCTGTACGACGGGCAGATCCGGTACACATTCGTCGCGGTCAACGAGGACGTGCCCCCGAACCGCTGGAATCACAACTCGTTGAACGAGGTCGTTCACGAGGGATCGGCGAACCCGGACTGGCGGGCGTCGTCCTACCACGACCGGCCGTTCACGCGGAACCAGCTGAAGGCCGCGAACGTCAGCCAGGACCGCCTGCAGAACCACGATCCGTTCACCTGGTTCCTGAACCCCGGTTTCGGCGTGCCGCACTACGGCCTGTGCGTGCGCGTGGCCGATCAGTTCGGACACGAGGTGCGCATCAGCCACGCGCCCTCCGCCCGCTGGACGGTCGACCGGCCCGACACGCCCTGCGTCGAAACGTGGCAGGACGCGGCGGCCCGCGGGCAGATCCAGTACCTCAAGCTCCTGTCGCAGGGGCAGGTCAAGTGGACCCTGATCTACGCCCACCGGCGATTCGCGGCCGACGGGTGGATCGCTCAGCCCGGCAACGGCGAGCGCTACCGCGACATGATCGACAGCCTGCCCGAAGCGACGCGCCGCGTGTTGTTCGAGCAGTTCGGGACCAGCGCCATCGATCGCATCTACGTCTTCCAGGGCGACGTCCCGGACTCCGTGCTCGAGCCGGCCGTGCTCGTCCAGCACAGCACCGAAACGCCGGGCCTCAGCGGCGGGGTTGACCCACTGACGGAGTACAACGCCAACCGCCCGTCGGGCGCGCCCGCGCTGCCGACCGCCTGGGCGCACCGCGTCCGGTATCACTACGTGCCGGATGCGCAGGGACGCCCCGTCTCGCCGCCCATCCTGGCGATGACCACGGTCGCGACGGGCGCCGCCGCCGCCCCACAAGGCTCGCCCACGGCCGAACGCCGGACGGTGTACGTGCACCGCCTCATCAGCCCGAACGAGCCCGGCGGCGATCGGGCGTTCCGGCGCCTCCCGTGGCTGGAGTGCATCTTCACCGAGGACGACCTGCAGCGAGCGCTCGGCGAACGCAGCAACCCGTCCGACCCGTTGACGTGGCTCACGCTCGACCACCTGGCCCGGTGGATCGACGGGAGCGGCGATCCGATCGTCTGGGACGCATCCACCGAAAGCCTGTCGCACCGCCTTGCCCGGCACGCGACCGTCCGCCTTTCGCCCGCCAGGGGCGAGCCCTGGCCGCAATCGAGCGCATCGTTCGAGACGCCGAGCGAGAGCGGATTGCTCAGCAGATACACGCTGCCGGCCGAGAAGGTCTGGCCCGACAACGAGTGGTTCGGCACCGTCGGTCGCGTCGCGCTCGGCGGCATCACCCAGGGCCAACAGACATTCCGGATCAACCGGCTGGTCGTGCCGCCCGACCCGGGTCCCGGCACCCGCCCGATCGTCGAGAACCCCCTGGCCTCCAGCCAGGTGCACGCCAACCTGTACCTGGCGCGAAGCGCATTCGTGCAACCCTTCGCATGGCAGGCCACCATGCCGCGCTACGACGCCGCAGGGCCGTCCGATGATGCGCTCGCGGCGTTCGCCCAGAGCCCTTCACTGCAAACGGCGCGCTGGGTCAGCATCATCGACGAAATGCCCGCCTCGCTGCCGACCACCAGCGGCGGCGCGCCGTCGCTGGAGTACCCCGAGGCAACCACCCCGTACGACGCGGCGACCGGACTGAAGCCGGGCCAGCGAAGCCGGCGCATCGTCGAGATCAACGCCGCAGGCTTCGTGCTGCGCGATCGCCGGTGGGACTTCGATCAGGACGGCGCCGCCGTGACCGGCGGCGGCGTCGGCGAGGACTTCGTCTACGCCAGCGTCGCCGACGTTTTCCCGGCGCAGGCGGAGCCCCTGCCCCCGACGGTCAGGAACGAGATGCTCCTGCTGCAGCACCGCACCGCTGGCTGGTCGGTCGCGGACCGTCTTTCGGTCGGGAACACCCAGGGCCTCATCAACTTCCGCGCATACGAACTGGTCGACGACGCCGATGCGCCCGGCGGCAAGCGCGTTCAGCTCGCCGGGTCGGGCATCCAGCGCGGCAGCGCCCCGGGTGCCCCTCGCTGCTACGAGTCAAAGACGTTCATCGAGTGGGACGAAGAGCAGCGCGTCGAGATCCGCTACGACTTCCGATTCCTCACCTGCGTCGGCGAGACCGAATACGCCGCGCTCACGTCTCCCGGCGGTGTTCGCCAGAGCACGCTCGATTCCGTCGCATCCGCCGGCGCGATGACGCTCACGTTGTCGATGACCTGGCGCTCCGGCGACGCCGACCCCGAACAGCCTGACCTGCCGGCTCGCCAGAAGCGCATCGTCAAACGCACGGTCATCTCGCCCCCCCGGGTGCTCCGACCGGGCCACGCCGAAGCCGGCCTCTGGCACTACCCGGTGCAGCGAGAGTGGTACGACCAGCGCGGCAACGCCACGTGGAGCGCCACGGGTCTTCTCCGCTCCCCCCTGGAACCAGCGTCTGAGCCGGGGGTCGGCGATGCGCTGATCTTCACCTACACCCACCGGTACGCCGAAGGGTGGGGCGCCGGCATGGCCGAGCATGTGGTCGTCGACGCCGCCCCGGGCAACGCCGTCTCGACCCGGCCCGCAACCCCGCCCTTCACCGTTCCCCCGTTCCCCGAGTCCGGCTGGCAGCGCATCGGCGCCACACCCCCGCTCCAGGCCGTCACCACCTTCGACTATGACGACCGCGGCCCGTGCGACACCTACTTCCACGACGGCCGGCGCCAGGCCAGGCGCTTCACCGTCGTCAGCCGAGACAGCCTGCCCGCGCCCGACAACGCCAACGCCGCCCTGCCCGAATGGCTCGGACGCGACTACATCTTCAACGATCTCGTCCCCGTCGGCGGCGGGTACTCCGCCGCTTCCGCCGGTGAGGTGCGCGATTACCTCACCCTCCGCCCCGTCGGGTCGCCGTTCAAGACCCGCGGCGTCGAATTCACCGGCACCATCGACCTGAGTTCCTACCTCTGGCCCTTCACCGAACTTGCCTCGGTGCGATTGGCGATCGACGCCTTCGGGCGGGCGCGCCGCGCCGAGGTGCTCGAGCGCGTCCCAGGCTACGCCGGCCCCGTTGAAGTTGGGCACAAGGAGATCAACGACCTCGGGGAAGTCCTGCGCGAGCTCGAGATGGACGGCAACATCACGCGCACCACCCGCAACCCTCTCGGCCAGGCCCTCCGCCGGTACGTGGGCACGCAGGACGAAGGCTGGGTGCCCCAGCCGCCCAACCAGCCCGACGCCCGGCCATACAACATGATCCTCGTCGAGCGCACCGACTACGGCGCCGGCGTCCACGACGTCTGGCTGCCGGCGGTCGCTCGACGCTACACCCCCAACCCGTCCTGGGCCCGCGACCACCACGGCGATGCGCCCGTCGCCGACCCCGACGGCATCGCCACCCGCACGTCGTACGACTGGCGCATGCGCCCCGTCAAGATCGAGCGCTTCGGGCGCGGCGACCCCGGCAACCCACTCACCCCGCGTCTTGGCCTCTCCATCACCGTCCCGGACCACCTCGGGCGCCAGCGACTGGCCGTGACCTTCGGCGCCGATGCCCCGGCCCTCCCCCCGTCGCTCGACCCGACCACCTTCGGGCCCGGGTCCGCCACGCCCAGCGCCGCCGACTACCTGGCGCTCTCGCCCAGGCCCATCAGCATCACGGAGTCCTTCTACGAGCCCGACGGCGGCGCCTTCGAGCAACGGACCTACGACGTCGCCTGGTCGCCCGCCGCCGGAGGCACGCCGCCCTACCACGCCACGTTCACGTTCCGCGGCTTCGCCGGGCAGGAGGTCT
>JAEUIX010000182.1 GCA_016794945.1 Phycisphaerae bacterium | reverse complement strand
CCCTCGTCGGCCAGCGCCCCGTGCCCAAGGTCATCGACTTCGGCGTCGCCAAGGCCCTGCACGGCCGCACCGCCGGCGCCGCCGAAGCGCCCGCCTACACCGAGGTCGGCCAGATCGTCGGCACCCCCGAGTACATGTCCCCCGAGCAGGCCGAGATGAACGCCCTGGACATCGACACCCGCACCGACGTCTACGCCCTGGGCGTCGTGCTCTACGAGCTGCTCACCGGCGTCCTGCCGCTGGATTCCAGCCACATCCGCCGCCTCTCCCTCGTCGAGATGCAGCGCATCATCCGCGAGGTCGACCCGCCCCGCCCCAGCACCCGCCTGTCCACCCTCGCCGACGGCGACGCCCTGGCCATCGCCCAGCGCCGCCGCGCCGAGCCCCGCGCCCTGGCCCGCGAACTCTCGCGCGAACTCGAGTGGATCCCCCTCAAGGCCATGCGCAAGGACCGCACCGAGCGCTACCGCTCCGCCGTCGAACTCGCCGACGACATCCGCAACTACCTCGAGCGGCGCCCCCTCCTGGCCGGGCCCGAGTCCGCACGATACCGCCTGCGCAAGTACCTCCGGCGGCACGCGCTGCCCGTCGCCGCGGCCGCCGGCGTCGTGCTGGCGCTGGCCGGCGGGCTGGTCGCCACCAGCCTCGCGCTGGCCGAGGCCCGCGAGGCCAACCGGCGCGCCGAGGAGCTGCGCACGCAGCTCCTGCAGGTGCAGAACCAGCTCCTGGCCAGCCAGTCGCCCGAGGCCGTCGGCGTCACCGCCGCGCTGCCCGACGCCGACGCCGCGCCCGCACCCGGCCGCGCCGCCAACTCCGGCCCCGCGCCCGCCGAGGCCGCCGCCCCCAGCAAGACCACCGTCGAGGCCGAAGCCCGCCCCGACGCCGACGACCGTCTGGCCGACGCCGAAGCGACCCAGCGGCGCATCGTCGAGCTCTCGATCGCCACCCTCGGCCCCGACCACCCCGACACCGTCTCCAGCCGGACCAACCTCGCCCGCCTGCTCATCAAGCGCGGGCGCGCCGAAGAGGCCGAACCCGCGCTCCGCGCCGCGCTGGCCGCGCGCCAGCGCACCGCCGGGCCCAACGCCCCCGGCACCGTCGCCATCGCCGCCGACCTCGGCACGCTGCTGAGCCAGTCCGGGCGCGCCGCCGAGGCCGAGCCGGTGCTCCGCGAGGCCCTCAAGGGCTCCACGGTCGCTCACGGGCCCGACGCCAGCCAGACCCTGGCGATCACCGGCGAGCTCGCCCGCTGCCTCCGCGCCCAGCAGAAGTTCGCCGAAGCCGCCGACCTGCTCGGGCGCGTCGCCGACGGGCGCGCCAAGCCCGCCGGGCCCGAGCACCCCGCCGCCCTCGTCGCCGGCGCTGCCTACGGCGCGGCCCTGCGCGACGCCGGCCGCCTCGACGACGCCGCCACCCGCCTCAACGGCGTGCTCGACTCCATGCGCCGCGTCTTCGGCGATGAGCACCCCGTCACGCTCGGCTGCTTCCGCGACCTCGCCCTCACCTACGCCGCACAGAAGAAGTTCGACCGCGCCGAGCCCATCCTCCTCGAGATGCACCGGCGCGCCGCCGCCCGCTACGGCGCCGCCAGCCGCGTCGCCCACGCCATCGCCGCCGACCTCGCCGCCGTCTACACCCAGATGGGCCGGCCCGACGACGCCGCGGCGTGGGAGGCCGAGTCCCGCCCACGCGTCGGCCCGCCACGCCAGGGCAAGTAGCCCGCTGGCGCCACACCCCCCGCGCGGCCGGCGCCGTGGATCTACCAGCGGTACGTGCACCACCAGCAGGGCCTGGGCGGCTTCGGCAACAGCGCCGGCGTCACGCCCGACGAGGTCGTCCTGCGCGAGATGGACGCCGACGGCGACGGCGAGTTCGAGTCGCGCCTGTGGTACCTGCAGAACGCCCGCGGCGACGTGATGGCGCTCAAGGCCGGGGGCACGCCCCGGCCGGTCGAGCGGGTGCGGTACACGCCGACGGGGTCGCCGACGAGCTTCGCGCCGGGGGACATCAACCTCGACGGGCAGGTGGACCAGGCCGACGGCGAGGCGTTCGAAACGCTCTACGCGCTGGGCCAGGGGCTGTACGACGACGGCGACCGCCGCGCCGACATCAACGGCGACGGTGAAATCAGCGAGAAGGACAGCCTGGAGTTCTACGGCTGGTACGACCCCGGGCAGTACCACAAGAGTTCGGGCACGCTGTCCAGCCGCGTGCCGGAGGGGCAGTACTCCGGCGGCAGCGGGTACATCGACAACCGCCTGGGCTGGGCGGGGTACCTGTGGGACCCGAACCTGCAGGTCTACCACGTCCGCCACCGGGTTTTCGACCCGGCCGACGGCCGCTGGCTGCAGCCGGATCCGATCGGCCACGCCGGCGGGTGGAACCTGTACGAGTATTGCGGGGGGGACCCGGTGGGGAGGAGTGATCCGAGTGGGTTGGATTGGGGCTGGCCAGGTTGGCCTTGGAACTGGGGAACTCCAGCGTACACCCACTTCTTGCCGCCCCTCGCGACGCCGGTCGGGGCAGCGCCAAACGGCGCTTGGCTGCCGGCCGCGCGGGCGCGGTACGAAGAGGCCAATCAAAACGAACACAGCAAGGGCAAGGAGGAAGAGAGACTCTATGGTGTCGTCCAGCAAGCCAAAGGAAATGCCGTACTGCAGGCACCGCTGACGGGTGTGAAACTGGCAATAGAGGGCCAGATCATCCTCATAGCAGTTTCTACGGCCGGGGTGGAAGACGTCGCATTGGCGGGCCTGCTGAAACTCGCCCACGCCGGGGGAAAGGTGGTGCGAGCGGGGAAGACTTGGTACAAGGAATTCAAGGGTGGTATGCGCGTTGAGGCGAGCGTCGAGGAAGTCGCGCAAATCGAAGGGGCTCTCGCAAAACAGGGAACTGGCACACCGCCAAAATCTGGTTCCGGTCATTGGGATTCCCTGAATGATGGATGCGGAGTAGGAAGGGGCGTTGCCTCCGACGAGACCCTCGTGATCTACAAGTCAAAGCAGTTCGATCCCCTCACCGATCTGCGTCCTGGAGAGCGCATACTTGATCTTCCCAAGATCGAGAACGAGGCACTGCAATGGACGCAGAACGAGCTCAAGTTGCTGGACTACATGCGGTCCGGCAAGCCCATACGAGACGCTGCGACGAATTCCGGAGGCGGTCTCATCCATCACACGGGCTACTTGGCGAGAGAGCGAGAGTTCTTGATCCGCAGTGGATGGACCTACAATCCCAGGACCCGGCATTGGAGCTCGCCATGAGCGATTTTGATGCGGCGTGTGTAGAAGCCCGGCTTACCGATGAGAGCTCGCAACTTCTCAGAATGGCCCTTGTTTCGTCGCTCGAGCCCGTCTTGAGTGCCAGAGGGTTTCGCAAGCCGCCGGCCGCAAAGGGGCGCCCCCATTATCTATGCGTTTGGTATTCCAGTTCAAGCTCCCGAATCGTGCTCCACATGGACTTCCTGCAGCGAGAGCTTGATGCGATGGTTTATCGCGGTACGGGATCCCGATTTGCCGCGGAAGACGACCACCTCGACTGGTATGACGTGCCGGATTCCACGGGCATGACTTGTGCGCCCAGGCAGTTGAAGATCCGACCGAGCGATATGAAGTCTTCCATCGAAGCGGTGGCAGCG
>JAEUIX010000178.1 GCA_016794945.1 Phycisphaerae bacterium | reverse complement strand
AAGCCGGAGAAGGCCGACGAGGGTGAGAAGAAGGACGAGCCGAAGCCCGAGGCTCCCAAGGGCGAGGGCGAGAAGGCCGAGAAGGGCGAGAAGAAGGAAGGCGACGGCGAGAAGAAGGATGACGCCAAGCCGAAGGTCGATTACGGCAAGCGGTGGGCGGAGTCGATCCGGTTCGAGGTGAAGCCGCTGCCGATCCCGGACCTGCCGGCGGGCAAGAACGACGGGATGTTCGGGCCGGAAGACCGGTCGATCCTCCCGGCGCCGGACGGGAGGAAGGTGCTGTTCGTGCGCGGCCTGGGGGACGTGATCCTGCTGGACCTGACGAAGAAGGAGGCCCGCCGGGTGCTCGAAGGGTGGAACGAGCCTGAGGTGCAATGGGCTTCGGACTCGCGGCACATCGTCTTTGCGCGTGAGGACACCGACTTCAACAGCGATATCTGGCTGATGGACACCGGCGAGAGCAAGGCCGAACCGGTCAACCTGACGCGTCATCCCGACTCGGACGACAGCCCGCAATTGTCGGCCGACGGCAAGGTGCTGTACTTCCGCTCGGAGCGCGCGGGCGACAACGGCGACTTCGACGTGTGGTACGTCACGCTGGACCGGACGCTCGACGGCCTGCGGCCGTACGAACTCGAGGAGCACTTCAAGAAGGCGGCGGACGCCGCCAAGAAGCGCAAGCCGATCGACGCGGTTGTGTGGGACGGCGCGGACCCGGTGCCCGCCGCCAAGGCACGCCCGGCGCTGAAGTTCGACGGCGCGGCGGATGCGTACAACCGCGCCCGTCGGCTGACGACCTTCCCCGGCTCTGAGGGGAACCTGGCGATCACGCCCGGCGGCGACCGGGTGCTGTTCTCGGCGACGCCGCCGCCGACCGACGCGCCGGCGACGCCGCCGGCCGCGGGTGCTGCGCCGGCGGCACCGACGCGGACGCTGTTCAACGTGTCGTACAAGGGCGACGACCGCAAGACGGTGACGACGGGCGCGCTGAGCGGGGTGACGGTGAGCCTGACGGGAGAGCGGGTGTCGTGGGTTTCGGGCGGCGGGGCTTCGTGGGCACCGAGCGGCGGCGGGAAGACCGACGCGCTGCCGATCGATGCGCCGGTGGTGATCGACGTCGCGGCGCAGCAGCGGCAGAAGTTCCTCGAGGGGGCCCGGCTGCTGGGCAACGGGTTCTACCACCCGACGCTCAAGGGCCTTCCGTGGGTGAAGCTGACCAACGAGTACCTCTCTCTGGCCGAGCGCACGCGGACGAACGAGGAGTTCGACCGCGTGTTCATGATGCTGCTCAACGAGCTGGACGGGTCGCACCTGGGGATCAACAGCCCCGGCGGTTTCTCGGCCGCCAGCCCCGCGACGGGGTACCTGGGCGTTGACGTGCAGCCGGTGGCCGGCGGGTACAAGGTGGTTCGGGTGATCAACGACAGCCCGGCCGACAAGGAGGCGACTCGCCTGTTCGTGGGCGACGTGATCACCGCCGTCGATGGCAAGGCCCTGGGCGCGCAGGGTCAGCGGCCGTCGGTGGACTTCATCGCGGCACTGGCCGGACGGGCCGGCAAGGAGACGCTGCTGGAACTCGATCGCGCCGACAAGGCCCGGTCGAAGATGCTGATCATCGTTCCCACGTCCAACGGCGAGGACTCGACGCTCCGCTACAAGCACGAGGTGGCTCGCCGTCGCGAGATCGTGGAGAAGGCGTCGGGCGGGCGGCTGGGCTACCTGCACATCCGCGGGATGGACCAGGCGTCGGTGCTGGAGTTCGAGCGGGACCTGTACGCCGCGGCCAACGGGAAGGAAGGCCTGATCATCGACGTGCGCGACAACGGCGGGGGTTCGACGGCGGACATCCTGCTGTCGTCGCTGACGGCGCCGCGCCACGCGTACACGGCGAACCGCGGGGTGGACGTGAGCAGCGTGCCGAAGGACGCGTACCCGCGTGACCGGCGGCTGATCTACGGCTACTCGCGTCCGATCTCGGTGCTGATCAACGAGAACTCGTACTCGAACGCGGAGATCTTCGCGCACTCGATCAAGACGATCGGCCGCGGGAAGCTGGTGGGCGTCGCCACGTTCGGCGCGGTGATCTCGACCGGAGCCGCGACGCTGATCGACGGCGCGACGGTGCGCACGCCTTTCCGCGGGTGGTACCTGCCGGACGGCACCGACATGGAGGTGCGCGGGGCGCAGCCGGACGTGCCTGTGGTGAACACCCCGGCGGACGAGGCGGCCGGGAAGGACACGCAACTGGAGACGGCGGTGCAGGAGCTGCTGGGGCGCGTGGGCAAGTAGGCCCGCCGCCGCGGCGCAGGAGAAAGCCACTTCAGGGATTTGAACCCTGGACCTACGCTTTACGAAAGCGTCGCTCTACCGCTGAGCTAAAGTGGCGATGGGCACAAGTATCGGCACTCCGGGCCCGGTTTTCCACTGCCCCGACCGAACGACAGGCGCGGAGCGGCCCCGCGGCGGGCGCGGTCCGTGCGCATCGGCGGTTTCCAAGGAGAAAGCAGCCCGGGGCCGATAAGGACCGCGGGCGGTTCGTCGCGGGCGATCGGCCCGGCCGGCCGCCCGCGGAGCCGACGCATGCCGACCGTTTCCACCGCCCCAGCGGGGGCCGCAGCGCCCCCCACCGCCGAGCCGCTGGCACGGATAGCACACGTGCTGTCGAAGGTCGATCAGCGGCTGTCGGCAATGGACCGGGCGCAGAATGACCTGCGTCGGCGCGTGCACCGGCTGGAGGCGTGCGAGCTGCAGCGTCGACGGGGCCTGACCGACCGGGGGATGCCGGTGTTCCGGAGCCAGAACGGAGAGGACCATCTTCTGTGGGCGCTGCTGGGTGATGAGCCGCCGGGGTACTACGTCGAGGCCGGGGCGTACGACGGGCTGATGTACAGCGTGTCGGCGGTGTTCGAGCAGGTGGGCTGGAGCGGCCTGCTGGTCGAGCCGCTGCCGGAGCGAGCGGCCGAGTGCCGGGCGAATCGGCCGCTGAGCCGTGTGGCGCAGACCGCGCTGTCGCGCCCCGGGGCGCCGGCGACGGCGACGTTCACCCAGATGCGGCAAGGGGAGATGCTGTCGTACCTCGACCTGACCGAGGGGCACCGCCAGCGGCTGGCCCGGGAGACGGAAGTCACACCGGCGTCTGTGGAAGTGCCCGTGGCGACGCTCGACAGCCTGCTGAGCGATCACAGGGGCAGTGTCGGTTTCTGCGTGTTCGACGTGGAGGGGGGCGAGCTGGCGCTGCTGGAGGGCTTCAGCGTCGAGCGGTGGCGGCCGCGGGTGATGCTGATCGAGGACAATACGTTCGGCAGGGACCGGACGGTGGTGGAGCATCTGGCCGGGCGCGGGTACCGGCGGATCGCGACGGCGGACGCCAACGACCTGTACATCCGGGCGGACGACCAGGAAATGCTGACAAGGGCGCAGCGGTTGCTGTAGCCCCCGACCGGCGGCGGGAGGGCTCAACGCCGGGTGCGAGCGCGGGCCTTGGCCGGGGCGGGCTCGGGCTCTGGCGAACGCCAACCGGGGCGAGCCTCGGCGTCGTCGCCGACGATCTTCATGCGGGCGCCCAGCGAGCGGAGCTGGTCGAACTGGCGCCGGCCGATGCGCACCTTCATGCGGACCGATCCCGGCCCGTACTGGCGAGAGGCGACGTGCCCGCGCTTCTCGAGCGTGTCGATGGTGCGTGAGTCGGTCAGCTCGACGTCGAGTTCCAGGTCCAGCTCGCCGCCCTGGGCCGCGGCCCGCACGCGCTCGGCGACTTCGGCGACGCCGGGGTGAGCCGGTTCGCGGGCGCAGACGGCGATGCAGCCGGGGTGGGTGCGCTGCCAGACCAGCAGGGATGCGTTGTCGCGGAGCCGGTCGACCTTGTTGAGCAGGAGCAACCGCTCGGGGCGGCGGCCGGTGGTCTTGACGCCGTCGCGGCGCTCGGCCGCCTCGGCCTCGTCGAAGAGCGCGTCGAGCGTCTCGGAGACGGTCTTGTAGTGCAGTTCGGCGGCGGGGTCGCTGACGTCGAGAACGATCAGCAGGAGATTGGCGTGGGTGGCCTCTTCGAGGGTGGCGCGGAAGGAGGCGATGAGGTTGTGGGGCAGGTCGCGGACGAAGCCGACGGTGTCCGAGAGCATGACGCGGAGGCCGCCGCCGACGTCCCACTCGCGGGTGCGGGTGGTGAGGGTGGCGAAGAGCCGGTCGTCGGCGTAGGCCCCGCCGGCGGTGAGGGCGTTGAACAGGGTGCTCTTGCCGGCGTTGGTGTAGCCGACGATGCCGACGGTGAAGTGGTCGACGTTGCGCTGGGCGACCATGCGACGCTTGCGGGCCTGCACCTCGGCCAGGCGGGCCTGGAGGGCCAGGCGGCGGCGCTGGGCGAGCCGGCGGTCGATCTCGAGCTGCTGCTCGCCGGGGCCGCGGGTGCCGATGCCGGTCATGCCGCCGGAGCCGACGATGCGTTCGAGGTGGTCCCACATGGCGCGGAGGCGCGGGTAGGTGTACTCGAGCTGGGCCAGCTCCACCTGGAGCTGCGCCTCGATCGTCGTGGCACGGGAGGCGAAGATGTCGAGGATCAGTTCGGAGCGGTCGACGATCTTGCGTTCGACGATCTCCTCGATGTTGGCCATCTGCCGGGGCGACAGGTCGTGGTCGAAGATCACCATCGAGGCGTCGAGCCGGTCGCACAGATCCCGCAGTTCCTTGACCTTGCCGGTGCCCATGTAGGTGCCGGCGACCGGCCGCTCGAGGCGCTGCTCGAGCGTGCCGACGATGATGGCGCCGGCCTGCTCGGCCAGGGCGGTCAGCTCGCCGAAGGGATCGCGGGCATCGTAATTGGAGTCCGGCAGGCGCACCGCGGCCAGCACCGCCCGCTCGGACTGGGCCTTGATCGTCGAACGTTCCTTCGGGGCCGGCATGGGGCCTCAAGCGTACGCGCCGACCGGCGCCGCCGGGCGCAGCCCCAGCAGTCGCGCCACGCGCCCCACCGCCAGCGGGCGGGCCAGGAGCGCACCGGGCGATTCGCCGAGCACGACCGCCGCCGCGGCGTAGCCGCTGCGGGTTGCGCCCTCCATGGTGGCGGGCCATCCGGTGTCGGTCCAGTCGCCGGCCAGGACGATGCCGCTGGGCCCGGTGGGGCCGGGGCGGAGGGCCTGCACGGCGGGGGTGGGCGCGAAGGTGGCCCGCTTCTCCTTGACGGAGCGGAGCGACACCACGCTGGCGCCGATGGATTGCGGGAAGTAGGTCTGGATGTCGCCGACGATGCGCTCGGCGATCTGACGTTCGGACAGGGGCATCCAGTCGTCGGCGGCGCTGACCACCGCGTGCAGGGCGCAGCCGGCATCGTCCTTGCGGAAGAGCCATTGCGTGGCGCCCTCGACGAGCACCGCGTGGGGCAGGTCGATGACGGGCCGATCGAAGCGCGCGTGCACGCCGAGGATGGGGCTGTGCTCGAAGTCGCCGAGCCGGGCGAAGCGCTCGTCGCGGGCGCGGTCGGCGGGACTCACAGCGTCGGCGACTCGCTCGACCGGCAGGGCGCTGACGACGGCGTCGGCGGTGAACTCCGCGGGTTCCGTGCCGATGGTGGCCCGCACCGACCGCGCCGAGAGCTCCGTCACGCTGACGCCGAGCCGGATCACGCCGCCGGCGGCGGCGATCACCTGTTCCGCACGGTCGTACAGCTCGACCAGCGGCACGGTGGGCAGGCCCAGTTCCGCGGAGCGGCGGTTGGCCAGGAAACCCTCCTGGAAGACGTGCAGGGCCGATTCGGCGCTGACGCGTCCCACGTCGAGGTTGCAGGCGCTGACGACCACGGGAGACCAGAACCGTCGCACGACGCGTTCGCTCTGGCCGGCGTCGCGCAGGAACTCGCCGAACGTCCGCGCACGCCAGGCGGCGCGGTCGGCCCGCATGATCGCGCGCATGGCCTTGCCGAGCTGCGCGGCCTCGCCCAGCGAGAGGAACGATGCGCGGAGCACGGAGCTGGCGAAGTGCAGCGGCGCCGGGAACGCGCCGGGGCGAACAATCGAAACGCGCCCGCCGGGCTCGACCCAGTACTGCTCGCGGTGCCACTGGATGCGGTCGTCGGCGCCGAGCCGCTCCAGCAGGTCCAGGTAGTTCGTGCAGCAGGCCAGGGCGACGTGCTGGCAGTTGTCGATTGTCTCGCCGGAGCGGACGTCGACGAAGCTCGTCGCCCGCCCGCCGAGCTTCTTGCGGGTTTCCAGGAGCGTGACCCGAACGCCGCGCTCGGCCAGGCGCAGCGCGCAGGCGATGCCGGCAATCCCGCCCCCGGCGACCACGGCTGACTTGACGTCGGGCACGGCCGATCGTTGCACCCCCAACCGCCCCGAGCAAACGTGCCGGGCGGTCAGCGCCCGAGCCTGGCCCGCAGCCACGCCCGCGCCGCGATCGACGTCTTGGCCGCGCCGCTGAGCCGAACGCGGCGGTCCTCGACGATCGCCCGGGGACGGCGGCCGATCCGCGTGAGGATGCCGCGGTAGATCCGCGTCATGGCCCAGAGCGTCGGCCTGCAGGGGGGCGAGAG
>JAEUIX010000151.1 GCA_016794945.1 Phycisphaerae bacterium | reverse complement strand
ACCCTGCCGGACGAGGGAGGTCAGGGCAACGCTCAAGGCTGCGTCGAGCGGCTCTGGCCGGCGTGCCAGATCGCGCACGGCCGCGAGGTATCGATCCAGGTGCACCGGTAGTCCCAAGCGGATCAGAGCGGTACCGTCCTGGTGGATGGCATCGGCCAGAGCCGGATCGCTGTCGATCGCCGAAAGCCGACGGCGCACGTCGGCGTCGCCGGGCTCCGGTCCGGCGTCCGGGGTGTTGGTGCGCGTGTTCACTGAAGGGACTCGAATCGGGTCTTGAGCCGCTCGCGGATGCACTGCCAGCGCTTGCGCACGGCGGTGGCGGCGAGCCCGACCTCCTGCCCGATCGCTGCGTGGGGGAGATCCTTGAGCCAGAGGCAGAGGATCTGTCGGTCGACGGGGTCGCGCAGAAAATTGATCGCGGCGTCGAGTTCGATCACGGCGCCGTCCGGGCGGGACTGGTCCGCGACTTCGAGCCGGTCGGCCAGTTGCCGCGCCAGTGGGCCGTCGTCACCCTCGGCGATGCGCAGGCGTCGGATGACGCGAGCCTTGTCGATCAGCGCGTTGTCGGAGATCGTGTGCAGCAGCGACCAGAACTGCGGCTCGGTCTCGGCGCGAACTCTCCCTTCACGAACGAATCCATCGAGCCGCCGGGCGACCGTGGACAGGATGTCCTGGGAGTCGAACAGGCGCTGCATGGGTCGCGAGAGCTTCGACCGAACGCGCCGCCGCAGCCGGTCTCCGTAGCGGGCCACGAACTCGGCCGCGGCATCGCGGTCGCCCGCCCGCATGCGTGCGATCAACTCGGACAGGGGGGGGCCCGCGTCCGGGTCGCTTCGGGGTGCGGGTTGAGACTCGCTAACGCACATCGAAGGGGCCCTCGAGCAGAGGTCCACGACGGGCACGACCGGCCACCCGGCCGGGTGGTCGATCACAGCAAGTGTAACGCTCCCCGAGTGAGCGAGGTTCGTGCGGGCAGTCGCACCCCCCCGACGAGGGCGGTGGCCGGTTCACCGCTCCGACAGCGCCGCGAGCACTTCGCGCCCGAATTCGTCGCCCCGGTTCTCGGCCCACTGCGATGCGGTCCAGCCGCGCCGGTCCTTGGCCTGACGGTTGGCGCCAGCCTTGAGCAGGGCCTGAACGGCTGCGCGGTCGCCTCGCTCGGCGGCGCGCATGAGCGGGGTGACGCCTTCGGCGTCGGCGAGGTCGACGCGGGCACCCTTGCGGATGAGCAGTTCGATGACCTTGATCTCGGCGGAGCCCGCGGCGATGTTGAGCGCGGTGTTGCTGTCGGCGTCGGCGGCGTCGATGTTGGCCCCGGCGTCGAGGAGGCGTTCGATCTTGGCGATGTCGCCGGAGCGGGCGGCGAGCATGAGGGCCGTCTGGCGGTACTTGTTGCGGCTCTCCAGATCCGCGCCCGCGGTAATGATCTCCGCGAGCACCTCGGCCGAGCCTCGGGCGGCGGCGAGGATGAGGGCGTTCCAGTTGTCCTCGGCGCGGGCGTTGACCCGGGCGCCGGCTTCGACGAGCAGGCGGACGATCTCCGGCCGGTCGCCCATGGCGGCGTAGATGAGGGCGGTGCGGCCGTCTTCGGCGGCGGCGTTGACGTTCGCCTTGGCGTCGATGAGGGCTTTGACTGCCGCGGCGCGCCCGGCGCGGGCCGCGTACATGAGGGCGGTCATGCCGCGCTCCGGGCCCGCGGCCTGTCGCGCGTTGACGTCGGCCCCCGCGCTGATCTCGCGCTTGAGCGTCTGCAGGTCGTCGGCCTCGGCGAGGGCGAAGATGGCCGCGGCGGACCGGGCGGGGTCGGCGTTGGTGGGCGTGGTGGCGGCGACAAGGAGATAGGTCGCGTAGACCAGGCCGCCACCGACGACGACGAGCGCGAACAGACGGACGGCGCGAACGGCGGGGGATATCGACATGGTCCTGACTCCGTGGGGCGGTGGCGTTGGGGCGGGCGCGCCGGCGGCGCGGGGGTCAATCCTCTTCGGCGCGTGGCTTGTAAGCGGCGATCACGGCGGCCTGCACGGTGGCGGGGGTGCGCTCGTCGTGCGAGTAGTCCATGGAGTAGGAGCCCTGGCCGCCGGTCATGCTCTTGAGTTCGTTGGAATAGTTCTGCAGTTCCGAGAGCGGCGCGGTGGCGCGGACGATGCAGATGTCGGACCCGAGCACGTCGGTGGATTGCACGCGCCCGCGTTTGCCCGAGAGGTCGGCGGTGATGTCGCCGAGGTAGCGGCTGGGCGCTGTGATCTCGACGTTCACGAACGGCTCGAGCAGCGCGGGGCGGGCTTTGCTGACGGCGTCGATGAACGCCTTCTTGCCGGCGGCGATGAAGGCGACTTCCTTCGAGTCGACTGCGTGGTACTTGCCGTCGTACACCTCGACGCGCACGCCCACCATCGGGTACCCGGCGACGGCGCCGCTGCTGAGCACCTGGCGCACGCCCTTCTCGATCGCGGGCATGAACTGACGGGGGATCGACCCGCCGACGGTGGCGTTCTCGAACTCGAAGCCCTCGGGGTGGTCGGGCGGCAGGGGCGCGACGCGCAGGTAGACCTCGCCGAACTGCCCGGCGCCGCCGGTCTGCTTCTTGTGGCGATGGTGCCCGTCGGCCCGGCCGGTGATCGTCTCCTTGTACGCGACCTTGGGCGGGTGGGTGATCAGCTCGATGCCGAACCGCGTCTTGAGCTTCTCCATGGCGATGCGCAGGTGCAGCTCGCCCAGCCCGCGGAGCACGGTCTGGCCGGTGGCGGCCACACGCTCCATGTGGAAACAGGGATCCTCCTCGCTCATCTTGTGGATGGCGCCGGAGAACTTGGTTTCGTCGGCGTGGTTCTTGAGTTCCACGGCGACGCCGTACAGCGGCTTGGGCAGGGGCAGCTTCGGCGGCAGCAGGTGCACCGCCGCGTCGGCGTGCAGGATGGAGTTGAACTTGAGCTCGTCGACCTTGGGCACGCAGCCGATGTCGCCGGCGACCACGTGGTCGACCTCCTGGTGCTCCTTGCCGCGGATGCGCATGAGGTGATTGAGCCGGACGGGCTTGCGGCTCTCGCCGTGGAGCAGTTCGCTCTTGGTGCGTACGACGCCCTGGAGCACGCGGAACACGGCGAGCTTGCCCACGAACGGGTCGTGGATGATCTTGAAGACGTGGGCGACGGCGGGCTTGTCGGCCGAGGCCGGGTCGGGCTCGAAGGCGCTGACGTGCCCGTCGTCGTGGCGGATCTGAAGGTGGGGCGGGCCGGCTTCCAGCGGGCTGGGGCACTGGCCGGCGATGATGTGCAGGAGGTCCTCGACTCCGGCGCCCGTGCGGGCCGAGCAGAAGCAGACGGGGATCAGGTGCCCGGCCCTCAGCGCCGACTCCATGGCCTTGTGCACCTTGACCGGGTCGAGCTTGTCGCCCTTCTCGAAGTACTCGCCGGTGAGCTCCTCGTCCATCTCAACGATCTGCTCGTAGATGTGCGTGTGCGCCGCCTCGACGGTCATGATCGCCGGTTCGGCGCCCTGCTCAGCGTGATCATGGTCGAACACGTCCACCACGTCGGTGTTGTTCCTGATCGGCAGGTTGATCGGGATGCACTCGTTGCCGAACGCCTGGTGGATCTGGTCCAGCAGCCCGGCCAGGTCCACGCCCTCGTGGTCGATCTTGTTGACGATGATCAGTCGCGGCACGCCCAGTTCCGCGGCGATGGTCATGATGCGGCGCGTGGTCACCTGGATGCCCGCGGCGGCGTCGACGACCACCGCGATGCACTCGGCCGCGGGCAGCACGCCGATGGACTGGCCGAGGAAGTCCGCCGAGCCGGGGGTGTCGACGAGGTTGATGTGTCGGCCTTCGAACGGCAGGTGGACGACCTTGCTCGTGAGGCTGTGTCCGTGGGTCTTCTCTTCCGGCTCGTAGTCGCAGACGGTGTTCTTCTCCTGCACGGAGCCCATCTTGGGGATGACTTTGGCGTGGGCCAGGAGCCGCTCGATGAGCGTCGTCTTGCCGGACAGGCCGTGCCCGGTGATTACCACGTTGCGGATGTCGGCGGTCTTGACGGCTTGAGCCATGGTCGGGCACTCCGAGTTGACGGCCGCCCGGCGCGGGCCGGGGACCGACTCGGAGTGTACCAGCCGACCGCGGAAAGAGAACCACCCGGCCGGGGGCCGGGCGGTAGTTCGGTGGCGCTGGGCGATCGGCGTCAGGCCTGGATGTCGAGCGTCGTGCCGGGCTGTGTAGGCTCGATCACGCGGTAGGCGACTTCGACTTCCATGACGAAGTCGAACGAGGGCCCTCCCGGGATCTTGGAAGGCTGGGAGTACGCGAAGATCGCCCGCTTGCGGATGAACTTCTCCACCAGGCCGGTCAGCGCGGCGTTGGGGTCGGGCTTGGGCTGATCCGGGGCCGGTGCGGTTTCTGCTCCGGCGGACGTCAGTTCGACGGTGTCGCCGGCCGGCGATTCCGGCGACGGTTCCTGCGGCGCATCGACGGCGGCCATGCGCGTCGGGGCGACCTTGGGGCGGAAGCCGCCCGAGTCATCGCCCGAAGCGGTGAGCGCCTGCAGCGCCAGGTTCTGGCGCGGGCGCTCGACCAGACCGATGTTGCCCATCGCCGCCGTGACCATGTCGCCGATTCGCATGCCGAACACCGGGCGAGTCCCGTGCCACGATGAGCCCGGCTGCTGCGGTCCGAGAATCCGCCGCGTGCTGCGGTTGCGGGGCCACCGCCTAGCGTTGGCGGCGTCGGGTGATCACGGATGTGTTGCCGCCGGGCGACACCGGCGCGCTGGCGCGGCGGCAGACCGTGGCGGCGCCGCAACGCGGGAGCGGACGGTGCTGCGGACCAGCGATCTTCATTACGACCTGCCGGAACGGTTCATCGCGACGCATCCGGTACACCCGCGGGACGCCGCGAAGCTCATGGTGGTCGATCGTTCGGGTGGCGGGCCCGCCCGGCACATGCACGTGCGCGACCTGCCCTCGGTGCTGCGGGCCGGTGACCTCCTGGTGGTGAACGCGACGCGGGTAATCCCGGCCCGCGTGCTGGGCCGCCGGGCCGACACCGGCGGCCGGGTGGAAGGGCTCTGGCTGGCCGACGCGCCCGGGCAAGGGGCGGGGACGATGGGGGGTGATGCGGCGTCGCTGCGTTGGCGGGTGATGCTCCGCGGCAAGCGCCTCAGGCCCGG
>JAEUIX010000128.1 GCA_016794945.1 Phycisphaerae bacterium | reverse complement strand
GGACTTGAGGGGGAATGGGACAATTGGAAACCACATTTCTGTGCATTGCTATCGGAACGCGAGTGGCGTGGCGAGACTGAGACGAAGTCGACCCAAGCGCGCGACAAGTGGCATGAGTTGTGGACCGCTGCGATGTTCAGGCGGGCCGGTTTCGTTGTCTCGCCCTTCCCGGAGGACGTTTGTATCCACCTTCCCGATGGCCAGAAGGTCGTCGCGCAAGCCAAACGCACTACGTCGCGTCGGACACTGCGAGCCCGAGTGGCAGATGCTAATCGACAGGTCGGGAAAAACCCACACCCAGGTATCGCCGTTATTGATTTGTCTGAGATGCTCAAGACACGCGAGCACGTTGTGTTTTATCGTGATTTCGAGTCGCCACGCATTCTGCTGTGTAACGCAATGGACTGCGTTATACACAATAAACGTGGCGGACTCTCATCGATCGGGTATGCCCCGAATTTCCTCGGCGGAATCTGGATCGCGGATCAGGTAGCCATTCACGATGCGACACTCGCTTTCTCCAGCCGAGTCGAGTACCGGAGGGAGCGCCTTGAGAATCTAACGCCAGAGAATCTGGCGGCTTGGGAGTCGGTAACGCGGATCGTGGACTGGAACACTCCCGAGCCGATTCGGGCTCACCACACGACAGTTATTGATGGTCAGACCGGTAAGCAAATTCCATTGACGCTGACGAGTTGGAAATCCAGGTAGTTCGCCAACGACGAGCACACCCCATGGCCTCCGTCCGCAACATGATGCGCTACGCCGAGATCCTCGGCATCCTGGCCAAGTACGGCTTCGGGGAGATCCTGCGCGATCTCAAGGTGCAGACGGGCATGGCCGGCACGGGGGTGCGGGTGCTGTCGATGGTGCGGCGGAACCCGGTGCAGAAGCTGCCGGCGGCGGTGCGCTTCCGCATGGCGCTGGAGGAGCTGGGCCCGACGTTCATCAAGCTGGGGCAGGTGCTCTCGACGCGCCCGGACCTGGTGCCGCAGGAGTACTGCGAGGAGCTCAAGCGGCTGCAGTCGGAGTGTCCCAGGCTCGAGTTCGAGACGGTGATGTACCGGCTCAAGGGCGAGTTCAAGGGGCGGGTCGACGAGGTGTTCCAGTCGATCGATCCCGAGCCGCTGGGCTCGGCGAGCATGGCCCAGACGCACCGGGCGGTGCTGAAGGACGGTCAGCGGGTGGTGATCAAGGTGCTGCGCCCGGGCATCCACATCATGACCGAGCAGGACATGGAGATCCTCCGGGCCCTGGCCGAAGCCGCGGAGGAGCGACTGCCCGACCTGGCGATCAGCCCGGTGGAGGTGCTGGCGGAGTTCGCGCGGGAGCTGCGGCGGGAGACGGACCTGACGCTGGAGGGGCGGTCGTGCGACCGGTTCCGCAAGGCGTTCCGGGACGATCCGGACGTGGCGTTCCCCAAGGTGTACTGGGAGGCGACGACGCGGAACTGCCTGGCGCTGGAGGAGTTCCAGGGCATCCTGCTGTCGCGCCTGAAGCCGGGCGACCTGACCGAGGCGCAGCAGCGGGCGATCGTGGAGCGCGGGGCCAAGGCGGTGCTGCGGCAGTGCCTGGAGATCGGCTTCTTCCACGCCGACCCGCACCCGGGCAACCTCTTCGCCCTGCCGGGGGACCGGGTGGGGTTCATCGACTGCGGCATGACCGGGCGCATCGACGACCGCACCACGGCGCTGCTGGCCGACCTGGTGTTCGGCGTGGTCAAGGCCGACGTGGACGCGGTGATCGAGGTGGTGGGCGGGTTCGCCGACGTGGAGCCGGCCAAGCTGCAGGACCGGCTCTTCCGGTCCGACGTGCGCGACTTCCTGAGCAACTTTCACGACACGCCGCTGGAGCGGCTGGACATGGGCAAGGTGCTCAAGGAGTTCTTCGACCGCCTGCGGGCGCACCACATCCGCTGCCCCTCGGACATGGTGCTGCTGATCAAGGCGCTGACCACCATCGAGGGCGTCGCCAAGCGGCTGGCGCCCGATTTCGACATGGTCGGCTTCGCCCGGCCGAGCCTGGAGAAGCTGGTCAAGCGCAAGTACTCCGTCGGCTCGGTGCGCAAGCGCCTGGTGGGCGCGGCCCGCCACCTGGCGGCCATGGCCGAGCACCTGCCCGGTGAGATCCAGGCCATCATCTCGCAGTTCCGCAAGAACCGCGTGGCGATCAACCTCGAGCACCGCGGCCTCGACCGGCTCAACGAGACCATCGAGCACGCCTCGCGGAACATCGCCTTTGCGCTCATCATCGCCGCCATCGCCGTGGGCTCGGCCATCCTGGTGCTGGCAGACCGCACACGCGAAACGGGCCTGACCACCATCGGCACCGTCGGCTTCACCATCGCGGGCCTGCTGACCGTGCTGCTCGTGCTGACCAACTGGGGCTGGACCAAGTCCAAGCGCCGGCCCGAACGCGAGCGGGACCGCTGAGCCGCTCGGCGTCCCACGGGACGAATCCCGGCGATCCCGGGCGGCGAACAATGCGGCATGAACCGCACGAACTCCATCGGGCATGCCGCCCGCGCGGCACGGATCGCCGGCCTGTTCAGTCTCGCCGCCCTGTCCGGCTGCCAGCAGTCGTACGAGGTGGACCTGGTCAACGGCGCGGCGCAACCGGTGTTCGTCGAACTGATCGTGCTCTACCCCAACGGGCAGGTGGCCGTGCACCAGGCCGGGCGGCTGGGCCCGGGCGACCGCGGCGAACTGGGCCCGGTGCGCACCAACGTGGACAACCGCGTGAGCTTCCGGGCCGACACGCTGCCCAATACCCAGAAGCCACTGACGCTGGACCTGCGGCCCGGGCAGACGCGCCTGCGGCTGGACCAGGCGGGCGACCGCACCGCCGGGCCGCTGACAGTCAGCGAGCGGCCCTGAAGCCCGACCGAACCAGGGCGAAATCCCTGCCGGGACACGAACAGGCGGCGCAGCAACGCACAAACCCGGCTGGCGGGCTCAAAAAACGGGCTTTGCCGCTCGCGCCGGTGGCACCGCCGGCACGCGTGTGTATACATAGGTCTTGGGCGCGGTGACTGCGCAACGAAGACGTGCCGAGCGGGGGTAGGAGCGAACGTGGCGGACGGCCAGCACGAGGTGACGCAGTTGCTGCAGGCCGCGGGGGCGGGCGATTCGCGGGCCGCGCGGAGCCTTCTGCCGCTGGTGTACGAGGAGCTGCGGAAGCTGGCGGCGTCGCGCATGGCCCGAGAACCCGGCGGCGGGGCGGGGATGACGCTGGAACCGACGGCGCTGGTGCACGAGGCGTACCTCCGCCTGGTGGGCGGGGCGGACGTCGCGTGGAACAGCCGGGGACACTTCTTCGGGGCCGCGGCGCTGGCGATGCGGCGGATCCTCGTGGAGCGGGCGCGCCAGCGCGGGCGGATCAAGCACGGCGGGGGCATGGGCCGGGCGGACGTGGACCTGGACCAGTTGGCGGGCGAGCCGCCGACGGGCGACATGCTGGCCCTGGATGAGGCGTTGGCGCAGCTGGAACGCACGGACAAGCGCAAGCACGACGTGGTGATGCTGCGGTACTTCGCGGGCCTGGGGGTGGAGGACGCGGCGGCGGCGCTCGGCGTGTCGCCGGCGACGGTGAAGAACGACTGGGTGTTCGCGCGGGCGTGGCTGAAGCGGGCCGTGAGCGAGGGGCGTCCGCCGGAGGATGGGGAAGCGGGGCCGTGAGCGCCGAGCGCGCCGCGCGGGTCGAGGCGATCTTCCTGTCGGCGGTCGATCTGCCGCCGGAGCGTCGCGGTGCGCACCTGGACGGGGCGTGCGCCGGCGATGCTTCGCTGCGGCGCGAGGTCGAGTCGCTGCTGGCGCACCACGCGTCGGACGACGGGCTGCTGGAGTCGCGCGACGCCCCGGGGCTGAACCTCCTGTCGCAGTTCGGGGCGATGGCGCTGCCGACCGAGGAGCCGACGCTCCCGGCCGACCGACGCATCGGCACCTACACGGTGCAGGGGCTGCTCGGCTCGGGGGGCATGGGTGTGGTGTACCTGGCGCAGCAGGAGCGGCCGCGCCGGACGGTCGCGCTGAAGGTGCTCCGTGCGGGGGCGGGCTCGGCGCGCCTGCTGCGGCGGTTCGAGTACGAGGCGGAGGTGCTGGGGCGGCTGCAGCACCCGGGGATCGCGCAGGTGTACGAGGCGGGGGTATACCGGGGCGGGGGCGGGGTGTACCCGTTCATCGCGATGGAGCTGGTGCGCGGGCGGACGCTGACGGCGTACGCGCAGGAGCGGGCGCTGGACCTGCGCGGCCGGCTGGATCTGTTCGCGCGGGTGTGCGATGCGGTGCAGCACGCGCACCAGCACGGGGTGATCCACCGGGACCTCAAGCCGGCGAACATCCTGGTGGCCGACCCGCCGGCGGGGCACACCGGCGAGCACGCGCAGCCGAAGGTGCTGGACTTCGGCGTGGCCCGGGCGATGGACGACGGCCGCAACGACACCACGGCGCACACGCACGTAGGCCAGATCATCGGCACGCTGCCGTACATGAGCCCCGAGCAGATCGGCGGCGCGCCCGACGCGGTGGACACGCGCTCGGATGTGTACGCGCTGGGCGTGGTGCTGTACGAGCTGCTGGCCGGTCGCCTGCCGTACGACGTCAAGAGCCGCTCGCTGCCCGACGCGGCCCGGGTCATCCGCGACGAGGAGCCGACCCGCCTGAGCACCATCGCGCGCGTCTTCCGGGGCGACGTGGAGACCATCGTCGCCACCGCGCTGGCCAAGGAGAGGCACCGGCGCTACCAGTCGGCCGCCGACCTGGGCGCGGACGTGCGCCGGTTCCTGGCGGGCGAGCCGCTGTCGGCCCGGCCCGACTCGGCGATGTAAGTGCTGCGGCAGAACATGCGCCGGTACCGCGGCGCCGTCGCGGCGTGCGTCGTGGCGCTGGCGGGTCTCTTCGCGTTCGCCGTCTACGCCGGCGTGCAGGCGCAGCGCCAGGCCAGGCTCGCCGAGAACGAGCGGCGGGCCTCGGCGGTGGCCGTGCGGGCCCAGGACGAGGCCGTGCGATCCGCAGATGAGCTGCGCCGGCAGCTGACGTACAGCACCATCGAGCGCGGCCGGCTGCTGGGCCTCTCGGGCAACCTGCACGCCGCCGAGTCGCTGCTGTGGCCCGAGCACCTGCGAGCGCTCGACTCGCACCAGACCTTTTACGCCCTGTGGGAGCTGTACGCCAACTCGCGCTGCGCCGCGACGCTCCCGCTCGGCCAGCCGCGGGCCTGGCGCCTGCGCCTGAGCCCCGACGGCCGCACGCTGGCCGCCAGCGGCACCGACCCGGCGCTGATGCTCTACGACGCGGCGACGCTGGAGCGCACGGCGGCGATCGCGGGCGACGGCTCGCCGCACCAGGCGCTGGCCTTCGCCCCGGACGGTTCGCTGGCCCTGGGCAACGACGGCGGCCGGATCACGGTGCACGAAGGACGCGACGGGCGCGAGCTGGGCGTCCTGCGGGAATCGGGGCCGGCGGTGCTCGACGCCGTGTTCAGCCCCGACGGCCGGCGCCTCTACGCCTCGCTGGACGACGGCACGCTGGCGGAGTTCGACGTCGCAGCGCCGGCGGGCGCCGCGGGCGCGGTGCGCACTCTGACGCTGGCGGCTTCAGGCGGCAGGGAGCCGCGGGGCACCGGGCTGGCGATGCGGCCGGACGGCGCGATGCTGGCGGTGGGGTGCTCGGACGCGACCATCCGTGCGGTGTCGCTGCGCGAATTCGCCGAGACCCGCCGCATCGAGAACCCCGACGAGGCGGTGCCGCGCCTGGCGTTCTCGCCCGACGGCGCATCGCTGGCGTGCAACGGATCGTCGCGGGTGACCCGGCTGTTCGACACGGAATCCGGGGCGCTGACCGCGACCCTCTCGGCGCCCAACGGCGCCATGGGGGGCGTGACGTTCACGCCGGACGGATCGCGGCTGCTGACCTCGGGGTGGTGGTACCTGCACGTGTGGAACGTCGCGGAGCGTCGCATCGAGCAGACTTTCAGCCTTGAGGTCGCCGGCATCGAACCGCTGGTATCGCCCGACGGATCGACGGCCTGGCTGAACCTGGCGCGAACGGCCAGGGCGTGGGACCTCGATCCGCTCAGCGGCCAGCGCCGCCTGGCGTTCACGCCGACGTCGCGCACGCTGGCCCGCTTCGCGGGGCAGGGCACCATGATCACCGGAGAAGGCGACGGCTCGGTGCTCCTGATCAACGACACCGACGGCACGACCGTCGCGACGCTGGGCAGGGTCAACCGTCGGGTCCGCGCGGTGGCGGTCCACCCCGTCGAACCGCTGGCGGCGACCGTCAGCGTCGACGGCGTTCTGTGCCTCTTCGACCTGCGCGAGCGGCGGATGATCGGCCGGTGGTCCGGCTTCCGCATGGCGACCAACGACGGGGTCAGGTTCGATCCCTCCGGCACGCGGCTGCTGCTGCCGGCGGCCGACTCGTCGTTCCGGGTGCTGGAGGTCCCGTCGGGCCGCGTTGCGCTCACGCTGCCGGTCGGCGGTCCGGGCGAGGCCCTGGGCGTCGCCTGGAGCCCCGATGGAACGCGCATCGCCGTGAGCACGCGCCAGCCGGCGATGCGTCTGTACGACGCGGCCAGCGGCTCGCTGATCCGCGAGTTCGACGCGCCGCCGAGCGCGCCGTGGACGGTCATCTTC